>DAISIS010000256.1:0-8026 GCA_036821925.1 Pirellulaceae bacterium | reverse complement strand
CGCCCGCCGTCCGCGTGCGTGGGCTGACCCGGGGTGGCGCCGCGAGGCGCGGCTTTCCATACCGCCACAGTTGACGATCAGGCTGCCGCCTACACCACCACCTCCTCCACCGCCCAGGGCTGGCGGTACTCGCGCCGCAGCAGCCGGCTGACTTCGGGGTCGTCGAGGATCTGTTCGGTCGCCGGATCGATCTGCAGCCGGCGGCCGCCCAGCCGGCAACTGATGTCGCCGTTGCGAATCTCCGGGTCGCTCCGCAGCATATAGGGGGTGAATTCGGTCCGCTCGTAGGTCATGTACAGTTCGGGGAACTCGAAGACGGCCAACTGCGTATCGGGCGTTTCTGCGGCGCTGGGCGCAAAGCGTTTGCCGGTGCAGTACACGGTGGTCGGATAGTCGACGCCGCAGAGCCACCGGGCGAGATCGAGCTGGTGGATTCCCTGGTAGGCCATCTGTCCACCGGCGTAATCCCACAGCTTGCGCCACTGCACGTGGATGGCCTTGCTGTATTTGCGAGCCGGGGCCGGACCGTTCCACATTTCCCAGTCCAGTGTAGCGGGGGGGTCCGTATCAGGTTCCCATTCAAAGGTGGGCTCACCAGGATCCCCGCGCGATAGCGACGCGGCGGGAACCGCTGCTGCCTTGCGCGCGGACGACGCGACCCGCCAGTGCGCTCCGGCGCCGGCTGCATCCGGTGTCCGACGACGTGTCCGCTGGCCAGGAAGACGGGGGTGGGGCTGGCACGCTACGGGGGCGATTGCACTTCGAAGTCCGCCGTCAAGGTCGTATCCTGTGTGATGTTGACTTCGATCCGAGGCTCAGCGGAGGTAACCGGGCCGGTCCAGCCGCGGAAGCGGAATTTCTGCCCGGCGCTGGGTTTGGTGGGGTTGGAGGGATCCATGAACTGGCCCAACCGTTCGCCCGAACCGTAGCCGGCCGGCGTCTGCATGTCGGCCGGGACCACATCGATCACTTCCACCACGTGAGTTCCCGGTTGGTCGAAGGCGATGGAGAACGTGCCGAAGTTGGCCTCCATCGTGTACTGGGTGGTCCACCGCCCGGCGTGGGTCCAGTAGTCGAAGCCGTCGATGCGGAACCGGACTTCGCCGAGTCCTGGCGCGGTAGCGATGGTCAGTCGCGGCCCGGCCGAGTGCAGTGCATCATGCGTGGGCGGGGCGTACAGGAAGACGCGGCCCGAATAGGCCGGCACGGGGAGCTGCCGGGTCTGGGTCACGTCGATGATGTGTCCCTGACTGCTGGGCTCTTCCAGCGTGCCGTTGAGCAGCACCTCGCGCGGCGACTGCGGATCGTCGAGCACCTGCAGCGACACATCATCGAACCACACGGTCCCCGACTTGTAGCGGAACAGAAGATGATAGGTCAGGCTCCTGATGGGCTTCTCCGGTGTGACCGTGACAGAACTGGGCTGCCAGTCGTGCGTGCCGCAGGCGAAGCGAGCGGTCTGGCCGTAGAGCCAGGAACCGTCGCTGTAGGCGATGTCCAGGTAAATGGCATAGTTGTCGTCGGCCTCTCCCGACACATCGAGCGCCTTGCTCCAGCCGCTGGCCACGATCGGGGCCGGCTGTTCTTGGTTGAGCGTGACGGTCTGGTGCAACCCGCTTTGTCCGCTGGCGGCATCGTTATGACACCGCGCACTGCGTGCGCCGGAGTGATTTTCCTGTGTATCCGCAGCGTAGGCGCCGGGATGATGGGGCACCCAGTGCTGCACGCCGTCGTCGAAGTAATCGTGAAAACGCGTGGTCGGGATGGGGGACGCAACGGTGAGGAAGCTGTCCTTTTCGCGGTCGGGATTGACCGCCACCAGTCCGGCCTCGAACGGGCGCCAGTAGACACCATTCTCTTCCCGTTCTTCGCCCAACGGCCGGCCGAGGCGGAGGCGGAACAGCGGCGCCACGTCGGGATGCGACAGGCTCACTCCTCCGTTCCACACGAAGCCTGCCAGGCGGGCGGTCGCATAGCAGAAGAAGGCGTCCTCCTTCACGCCGAAGGGGGTGTGCCCGATGTAGGACAGCGCCTGGACCTGCTTGCCGGCCTCCAGATACGGGCGCAGCTTCACGCCCTGTTCGTGCCAGTGAGTCTTCCAGTCGAACCACCGCTCCTTGGAGACCCAGGTGCAGATGTACGACTCCAGCATGTCGGCGTCGATGTACTGCCAGTATTCGGTCGGGATGCTCAGCGGGCTGGCGGAGTTGACGATCAGCGCGCCGTCGGGACGGTAGCGTTTGATCAGTTCCCGCGTCCGTTTGAGGAGCATGGTGAAGGCGTGGTTCTGGTCGCCGTGCACGTGTGGGTGTTTGCCAAACTCGGGCCCGTGGCAGGGGGCGCGCGAGGCGATGTTGTCGATGAACACGCCGTCGCCCCCCAACTCCATGATCTGCTCCACCCAGGCCAGCATCGCATCCTGGTATCCCGCCACGTTCGGGCAGGTCGTGTACATGTTCTTGGCGTCTTCCGACTCCCAGAACCCCGACCGCTTGAGGTTTCCCTGAGCATCGATCTCAATGAACTCGGGATGGTCCTTCAGATTCACCCCTTGCAGGCTCTGGGTGGCGTACCCCTGGTAGAACGTGACGTAGGGGAAACAGCGGATGCCCAGGGCGTGGCACCGCGCAAAGAACTCGCGGTTCACCGGGCAATGCGTGATGAACTGCACCTTGGACTGCGCAAGTGCGTCCCAGCTGGCGGAGTCGTAACCGACCGCATACGACTCCGACTCGCGCAGCCACTGCGGAGCTGGCTCGCCAAAATTGATGGCCGCAGGGTCGTCGGCCCGCGCGGTGACGGGGCCCCACATGATACAGGCGACTGCCAGGACGGCTGCACGCAGGCCACCGCCGGTGTCGCGTACGATTGCGGACAGCATTGCAGTATCCCCCTTTGTGGTCCATTGACGTACGGCAGGCTCCGCCAGGCCAGCTCCACCGCTGCACCCGGCACCGTGTCAGGCCGAGGCTTGCGCAGATCGCTCCAGCAGGAACGGATAGGCAAAACCGTAAATGGTCGTGGCGACAAAACCGATCAGCGGCAGGATGAAGCAGATCGCCATGCTGTGATACTGATCGGCGAGATAACCCATCAGGGGCGGGGCCACGGCACCGCCGACGATCGACATGATCAGGAACGAGGCGGCGAGCTTCGTGTGCCGGCCCAAGCTACGCAGACTCATGGCGAAAATGAACGGGAACATGATCGACATGAACAGCCAGCAGAAGGGGAGCACCAGCCAGGAGACATGCTTGATGTCGGCCATGACCACGGCAATGATCAGCGTATTGGCGATGCCGTAGAGCGCCAGCAGCACATTGGGTTTGACGAATCGGGTGATCGCCGCACCGGTGAAGCGGCCGGTGGCATAGAGGATCATGGCGATGGTGATCACGTACGCCGCTGTGGCCTCGAAACTGGCAGCTTTGGTGACGTCGCCGTACCACGCAAAGAGCGGGGCGATCGTCGTCTGGCCGGCCGCATCCTTGGTGATCGCGTTCTCGAGAATGTAGTTGACGGCAAACGCATTGACGCCGACCTGGGCGGCAATGTACAGGAACTGCGTGATAATGCCGCAGGTGAAATGCGGCTGGCGGATGAGCGGGGCCCGGTGGGCATCCGCCTCTTCGGCGCCGGAGCCGTCGGCATCCTGTTCGTCAATCTGCGGCAGTTTGATGAACGAGAAGATGGCAAACACCAGCAACACCACGCCGCCGAGGGCCACATACGGGATCAGCAGCGATTTGAAGTCGACCGGTTCCCCGGCTTCCAGTCGCCGGCCGAAGATCAGCGCCCCGCCCACGGTCGGTGCGATGATGTAGGCCACCGAGTTGAACGCTTGAGCGACCGAGAGGCGTGCGGCCGCCCCTTCCGGTGGACCCAGCACGGTCACGTAAGGATTGGCGGCGGTTTCCACGCAGGCCAGGCCGCTCGAGAGCACGAACAAGGCGAACAGGAATGCCGGGAAGGTCTTCCACCACAAGCCGGCCGGCACGAACAGGAAGGCGCCCACGGCTACCACCAGCAGGCCCAGCAGAATGCCGCGCTGGTAGCCGATGCGGCGAATCAGCAGGGCCGACGGCAGGGCCAGCAAAAAGTAGGCGCCGAACACCGCCGTCTGAATGAAGCCGGACTGCGTCTTGCTCACGTGCAGTGTGTTCTGGAAGTGCTTGTTCAACACATCCAGCATCGCGTGGCAGAAGCCCCAGATGAAAAACAGCATCGACACCATGATCAGGGCGAACAGGAGCTTCTGCCGAGTGTTCGATCCGGACGCGAGTGCTGGTTGCGCGGCAATCTGATTGCCCGCCCGACTGCTGGTGGAGGAAGGCTTGGGGTCGCTCATCGTGCGTTTCACATTCCTGACTTGAAGTATGGTTGCGGTTACGAATCCGGATCGGAGTGGTCGCTGCTGGCCCAGACGCGCTGCCAGCGAGGGTCCAGAACCAGAGTCGACCCTGGCGCGCCGGCGATGTCAAGGACCCCTGCGGCGGCACGCGGGGCAATTCCCGGCCGACAGACGCCATCCCGCGCAGGCGACGGCGCCACGGCTAGTCGAGCGACGCCAGCCACGGCGTGACGACCGCCGTCCATAGCGCGTAGCCCTGTGCGCTCAGGTGCAGCCCGTCGGCGAGAAACAGCTCCGGCGGCGGTGGCGCGTGGGATCCGAGCATGGGGCCCGCAATGTCAAGATAGTCGACAAGGTCAGCGCCGTTGGCAAAGTCCCTGACCAGCGCGTTGGCCCGTTGCATCTCCGGCCAGAGCTGCCAACGCTGGATGCTCGGCTTGATCGCCAGGAAGGCGATCCGCGTCTGAGGCAGCGCCCCGTGGATCGTCTCCACGAGCAGTCGGAAGTCGGCCAGCAGCTCTTCGGCGCTCCGGCCCCCGGCAATGTCGTTGTCTCCGGCGTACACCACGACAGCGCGCGGCCGGTAGGGAGTGACGATGCGATGCGCGTACAACACGCTGTCGATCATCTGCGAACCGCCGAAGCCGCGGCCGATCACGTTGTACGCAGGAAAGTCGGCGGCCAGCGTCTTCCAGCCGACGATGCTCGAGCTGCCGACAAAGACGATCCCCTCCGGCTTGGGCGGCCCCTGCCGGTCCTGGTCCACATAGGCCTGGATCGGATGCGCCCAGCGTGTGTAGGGGGAGCTGTGGATGTGCGCAATCTGCCAGGCATCGTCCCGCTGGACGCAGACAATCGTCCGTCGCAGCGGGTCGATCGCGACGCCGGGTGGGACCTCTGGGCTGGCTCCGAGCAGCTCCATCACCACAGCACACTGCCCCTCTGCGGCGACCTCGCGACTGACCACCCGCACCGGCTCGACGGATGCCTGGCCCGCCTGACGCCGCTGGGCGGCAGCGGCCGCCAGCTCGCGCGCCAACAGGCCGTGCGCGTTGCCGCGCGCGTCGAACGACGTCGCTCCGTCAGCCAACAGCGGGCGCAGCGCTGCTTCATCCCCTGCGCAGCGCGCCGCTTCGAAAGCGGTCGACAGCGCCACGATCTCCGCCGGCTCCTGCGCAGCGACGGGTGCCGCCAGCACGACCACAGGTAGTGCCGCGGCGACCAAGACTAAGAACCGCTGGAACAAATACATGCTTCCCTCATCACCTCTGCTAATTCACCGCGCGCAGCGGGCGGACAGAAATCGACACACGACCGGATCGGCTGGGCCCAGGCTGCCCGGCCGCGTCTGCCGGCTCCGCGTCGAGTATGGCATGCTCGCGGTGCGTTGCCCAGTCCACTCCGACCGCGCCGAGCCGCAGGCGGTGACGGAATCCGCCTGCCCGGCGGTCCGATGACGCGGTTCGCACGGCGACCGGGTGCGGCGCCGGGGGGCGCCCCAGATACAATACGCAGTACAATACCCAGTACAATACGCAAATGCGGACGGGCCGGAGACAGCGGAGCATCCTCGTTGGACGCGTCGTAGTTGGGAGCATCGTGGCTGGGAGCATCTTGGTAGCCCGCCCCTGCATCAGAGCCGGTGAAAGGAAGCGGTTCATGAAGTGGTCGTTCCTTGCCTGGGTGTGGGCCTGGGCCGTTGTTGCCGCCGCCGACACGCCGCAGGCCCCGGAGGTCGCCGAGTGCGGCAGTCCCGAGTCGCTGCGGGCCGCCATCTGCGATTTGCTGGCGGACTTCGGCCCGCGCTATCCAGCCGGGGACGAGTTTCTCGACCGGCTGGACCGTATCACGCCCCAGGTGCGGGCAGACGCGGAGGGCAGCCGAGCGGCGTTTCGCCAGCTGCAGCGCGAGGCGCTGATCGCCAATCCGCTGGTCAGTGGCGCACCTGTTGTGTTTGTGGAACGCCCGCAATACGCGCCCGACCATCACAACACGGGCACTGACTTCCAGCCCGGCGAGATCAGTGCGCCGGCGTTCCGTCCCGGCGCGGCGATCCGCACCGTCGACTTCGGCCGCGGCGGTCTGGTACAGACGTTGTTGACAGTGCCGGACGGCGTGGCACGCGATCTGGATGTCCACTATGACGGCGGGCGGATCGTGTTTGCGATGCGCCGCAGCGTGGACGACAGTTGTCACATTTACGAGCTGCAGCGCGACGGGAGCGGGCTGCGGCAGCTGACACGCGGGCAGCCCGCTACGGACTTCGACCCGGCCTACCTGCCCAACGGCCGGATCGTGTTTGCCAGCACGCGCGACCTCAAGTACTGTGGATGTAACCGGCACATCCAGGCGAACCTGTTCCTCATGGACGCCGACGGGGCGAATATCCGCCAGCTGAGCCGCAACAACCTGTACGACTCGCGTCCCTCCGTCACTCCGGACGGACGCATCCTGTACGATCGCTGGGAATACGTGGACCGTGCCTACGGTCCGTCGTTCGGTTTGTGGACGGTCAACCCGGACGGCACGCAGCACGCGCTCTACTACGGTAACAACGCCTGGTCACCCGGGGCGATCTTCGACGCGCGGATCGTGCCCGGCGCGCGGCACTGCGTGGCGATCTTCGGTTCCTGCCATGACCGGCCCTGGGGCGCGCTGGTGATTGTCGACCGTGCGCGCGGGCTCGACGGGACCGATCCGGTCGTGCGCAGCTGGCCGGCGGACATCCGGGCCCAGCTGGCAAACCGCACGGATTACGGCCAGGGTCAGGAAGCCGCGCATCCGGTCGTGGGGCAGATTGACGCGTTCACGGCGCTGCCGGTCAAATATGAAGATCCGTATCCGCTGAGCGATCCGGTGACGGGGCGCGGCGCGGGGAAGTATTTCCTCTGTGCACGCACGACCGGCACGGGTGAACAGACAGGCATCTTCCTGCTGGACACGTTCGGCAACGAGATTCTGCTGCACGCGGCACAGGCGGCATCGGGCGCCGCCAGCCCGGAGGCGCGCGGCTGTTTCGATCCGCTGCCGCTCGGCCCGCGGCCGCGACCCCCTGTGATCCCGCCGCAGGTCGATTACGCGCAGAGCACAGGCACGTTCGTGGTGACCGACATCTACCGGGGCACGGGGATGGAACTCGTGCCGCGCGGCACGATCAAGACGCTGCGGGTGGTCGAGGCGCCGCCGAAACGCAACTGGACGGGGCCCATGTGGAATATGGACACGTTCCAGGCGCCGGCGATGAACTACAACTGTACGAGCAACAAGCGGATTCTGGGTGAGGTGCCAGTCGAACCGGACGGGTCTGCGCATTTCGAGGTGCCGGCCGACCGCTTCCTCTTTTTCCAAGCGCTCGACGCCGACGGCCTGATGGTGCAATCGATGCGCAGCGGTACAACGCTGCAGCCCGGCGAGCGCGCCGGTTGCAGCGGCTGTCATGAACATCGCCTGTCCGGGGTCACCGTGCCCGCGCAATTGCCGCTGGCGCTGCGCCGTGGGCCGAGCCAGCTCCGGCCCTGGTACGGCCCGCCGCGCGAGTTCAATTACCTGACGGAGGTGCAGCCGGAGTTCGACCGGCACTGCGTGCGTTGCAACGACTATGGCCAGCAGGCCGGAGCGACGCTGAACCTCGCAGGCGATCTGGGACTGGACTTCAATACTTCCTATCTCGAACTG
>DAISIS010000255.1:0-8058 GCA_036821925.1 Pirellulaceae bacterium | reverse complement strand
TTCGATCTCGAACAGATCAAGCAGATTGACAATGCGCAGTTTAGCAAGTGTCACCGGGGACGGCAGGTCGAAGGTCGCCACAGAGTGGGCCGTCGTGGCGTCCGCCGGAATTACGGTGGTGGCAAACCCCTCCCACGTGCCGGCAGCCGTCTCCCGCTGCAGCTGGATCGTACGGCCGTGCATGGAGGGATGCTGCAGGAACCGGACCACGACCGTCTGGAACGTCTGCGGCGTCTCCCACGCCAGCTGCAGCCACTGCGTGTTGTCCTCCACCAGCGCGCCGGGCCAGTACAACGTCGACAGCACTCCGTCATTGGCTGCCTGGGCCGGGTAGCGTTCGGCATTGGGACTCACGGAGGCCGTCGCCGTGGCCTGTTGAGCCAGGCTCTGGATGGGCGCAGCCGCGAGCACGGCATTCTTGAGCGGTGTGAGGCACCCCTCGGCGATATCCCGCGCGTCATAGCTGCGGGCGAGCGTCTGGGCCACTTCGGCAAAACAGGCCTCCACGCCCGCGCGGTCGCCCAGCGACTGGTACAGCCCGCCGGCCAGTTGCGGATACCGCGGATCCGACGGGAGATCGCCCAGCGGCCAGGGCCCCCAGCCCCACAACGCATGCCAGCCGTGCGCCGTGTCCCAAGCGAGATAGGCGTGACAGAACTCGGTCAGCAACCGCACACACTGCTCCCGGCTCATGGTGTCGCCAGCCATCTGCGCGAGTTCTTCGCGCGCGGCGCGCAACTTCAACTGCAGGATCAGGGTCTGCGCGACGAGGCGGTAATCGGGGAACACCTTCCGCCCCAGGACACCCGGCCGGCCGAGTTGATCCTGTTCCACCAGCGTGTACAGCCGATCCGCCAGGCTGCGGATCCGCGCCGGATCTGTTTCTTTCAGCGCCAGGTAACAGTCGGCAACCAGCGTGTGATGGTCGGGATAGAGCTGCGTGGCGAGGTCGTCCAGCACTTCTGCTTCGGACCGCTGGCGGTACTCAAGATCCCAGACACACGACGTGTAGAAGAACACGTGAGGGAACTGGAGCAGGGGGGTCTGGACGTTGCCCATCACGCCGGCCAGCTCCGGGTACCGGGCGACGTGCTCCTCAAAAACCGCGCGGACCGTGTCGATCGCGACATTCGTCGCCGGATAGCACGGCTCCAGCTCGATCACGCCGTAGGGGAGCAGGACGGTCTTGTCGAGCACCCCCAGCTCGCGGCACAGCGGCAGATACGGGAACCGGCCGGCGATCAGCCACCACGGTTCCGGCAACTCGCGCTGCAGGTGCTGGATCGTACGCCGCTGGTGTTCGACATCGAACGCCTGCTGCGGCAGCAGCCCCCACCCGAACCACATCCAGCTGACGAGCTTCGTCTGCTTGCCATGAATGTTGTGCGTATCGAGCAGGTCGCGACACCCGCGGAGCACTTTCACATAGTCGCTCAGCGGACTGCCCGGGCAGGCCCCGGGATCGGAGTCGATGTTGCAGACGCCATCGACGTTGTTGACAATCCGGTACAGCGCCGCACGCGACTCCAGGATGGCCCGGTAGTGCTCGGGATTTCCCGGATTCAGGTCCTCTTGCGCCGCGCGCCAGTACGGTCGGCGGCGCGGATCTTCGACGCCGCACCGATCGCGCGCGACCCGGTTCGTGCACTGCATGATCCAGACTTCCATGCCGTGCTTCTGCTGCGCGTAATCGACCACGCGGCGGCATTCCTCCAGGTATGCCTGGTCGCTCTCGGACAGCGGCACCGGCATGATCTCGATGAACGGCCAGAGGTAGAACAGGTTGATTCCCTGGTACGCCAGGATATCCAGGTACGCCTGCCAGTCTTCCTCGCGCCACCCTCGGAACGTATACGGGTAGCCGAACGCCCAGCCGTTGAAGTGCAGGCCACGCGTCGCAAAGGCGGGCTGGCTCGTCACGTCCACCGGCCAGTCCACCAGCGCGGATGTGCCTTCCACCCGCACGCTCTTCATCAAGCGGCCCAGGGCGTACTTCGTCCCGCGCGGTGTGGCGCCGGCGGCGACCAGGTAATGATCCTCGCCGCGCGTCACCGACTTGAGCAGGTACCCGTCCCGGCTGGGGTCCAGCGCCTGCAGACACTCGCCGAGCACCGTCTGCGCCGACGCGGGCCCCACCAGGATCGTCACCCGAGCGGTTGCCTCGGCCGACGTGCTGGCGTGTGGCCTCCCACCCGCGATATCCCGGAGATAGCCGCGCAGGTCCTCCAGCGCATAGTGAACGAACGAGGGCAGATCGGGATCGGTCACAACGCGGCAGCCATCGAGCGTCAGCCTCTCCTGGGCTGCACTGGCCGGCATGGCCAGCGTCGCAAACAGCACGAGCGCTGCGCTCACGTACCAGGCTCGGCCAACCGACCGCATCTCAGTGGATTCCCGAATTTCCCGCCAGCTGCTTGCCCAGTTCGCCCACCACCTGCTTGGCGTCGCCGAACAGCATGAACGTGCGATCGGCGTAGTACAACTCGTTCTCGATGCCGGCGAAGCCGGGGTTCATCGAGCGTTTAATACAGAAGCACATGCGGGCCTTGTCAGCGTCGATGATCGGCATGCCATAGATCGGACTGTTCTTGTCGGAACGGGCCGCCGGATTCACCACGTCATTCGCGCCGATGACGAGCACGACATCGGCCTGCGGCAGGTCGTGGTTGATGTCGTCCATTTCGATCAGCCGGTCGTAGGGGATCTCGGCCTCGGCCAACAGGACGTTCATGTGTCCGGGCATGCGGCCCGCCACGGGGTGGATGGCGAAACGCACGTCGATCCCGCGGCGCGTCAGCTGGTCGAACAGTTCCCGCACGCGGTGTTGAGCCTGAGCGACAGCCATCCCGTAACCGGGCACGATCACCACCAGACTGGCCTGCTCCATGATCTGCGCCGCACCTTCGGGCGTCTCGCTTTTGGCTGTCTTCTTCTCACCAGCCGCCGACGTCTGAACCTGCCCGAACGCGCCGAAGAGCACGTTCATGAAGGAGCGATTCATGGCCTTGCACATGATGATCGACAGGATCAGACCCGACGACCCGTCCAAGGCTCCCGCCGTGATGAGCAGCTTGTTGTTGAGGACGAACCCCATCGCCACGGCGGAGAGGCCGGCGTAGGCGTTCAACATCGAGATCACGGTAGGCATATCGGCACCACCGATCGGCATCACGAGCATCCAGCCGAAATTGAGCGACAAGATGATGATCAGCACGAATGCGGCGGAGGACCAGCCGCCGTCCGGGACGAGGATGATCAGGAATCCGAGCAGCACGGCGAGCGCAAAGGCGCTGAGATTCACGTAGACCTGACCGCGGTACACCCACGGCCGCTGCGGGAGCCACTTGAACTCCTGCAACTTGCCGGCCGCCACCAGACTGCCGGTGAACGTCAGGTATCCCAGAATGATCTCGGCCACGATCGCACACATGCGGAACGTTGTCAGTTCCATGGCCGGATCGGCCACGCAGTACCGCCAGTAGAAATACTTGGCCGTCCCGACCAGACCGGCTGCCAGACCGCCAAAGGCGTGCGACAGCGCCGTCCGCTGCGGCACCGCTGTCAGCGGCACTTGCGCCAGCCAGTAGCCGAGCACGGCGGCGGGAATGATCGGCAGAATGATCCACCAATACCGCGTGACGTCGGGCGCGGACCAGGTGGCCACGACCGCCACGAACATCGCGATCGCACCGGCCACCACCCCGCGCCGCGAGGTCTTCGGGTCGTTCATCCAGTGCAGCGAGAAGATGAACATCGCCGTCGCGAACAGATAGGCAATCTCAATGCAGTTGTTCATGCCTTCACCTCCTGTCGCGTCTTGAACATCTTGAGCATGCGGTCGGTGATCAGGAAGCCACTGATGATGTTCGTCATGGCGGCGAAGAGGGCAATCGACCCGAGGATGCGAATGGACGATGGATAGTGCTCACCGCCCGCCACAATGATCGCTCCGACGACCGAGATGGCGGAGATGGCATTCGTCAAGGACATCAACGGGGTGTGCAGCAGGCGCGACACACGCCGAATCACGCCGATGCCGATGAACGTGGCCAGCATGAAGACAAACAGCATTGACATGAAGTCCAGCTGCTCGCCACCTGCCGCGTGCTCGGCGGGCGCCGTCTCCGACGACACACCGCCCGCCTCGCCCGGCACCGTGTCGGAGGGGGAGCCCGGTGACACAGCGACTTCACCGGATTGCTTTGTGCTGGTCTGAGCCTGGCCGGATGCGGCAGCGATCAGCAGCGCCAGTGCGGCGCAGGCGAGCAGCGCCGACCAGCCAGGAAGGGACTTCGTTTGCGGCATGACTTCTCGTCTCCTCGGGGGCTCCCCCTGTCGGCCGAAACCCGGACCGGACCCGGCACAGGAGGGATATCGGGCTCGATAGCTCGGCAACACGATATCACCCCGTGGCAGAGGAGGCAACGGGAGGCGGGGGCGCGATTGCACGCCTCGGTCAGGTCGATACAATCACGCGTTTCCGGTGCGTCTGGGCAGCCCGCGAAAGGTGTGGCGAGTCCCTCTGCCAAGGAGACGCGTTGTGCGGTGGTATGGCCCCGTGTCGTACGTAGCAGGTCTGATGCTCATCGGGGTGCTGCAGGTCTGCCGGCAGCCGTCGTCGGCCCGGCAGCTGATCTGGATGGGCGTCTGCGAGTGGGCGGGGTTCCTGCTGGTGGCCGCCCTGCTGGGCTGGGCGGCACAGCAGTTCCCGGCGGTCGCGATCAGGCTGCAGGCTCCGGGCCCGCCGCGCTCCCGGCCGGCGCGTTGGTACTGCTGGGCGCAGGCCTGTCTGTCGGCGGTTTCCGTCGCGTTGATCGCCTGGATTCTGTTGGATCCGGCCTTCGACGTATACGGGCACGGTTCCGCCCTGCTCGGACTCGCGGGGCGTCTGGCAGGTTGCCCGGCCGCACTGATGCTCCTGGGCGCCGCCATCGTCATGGCGTGGCAGACGCGTGACCGCTGGCGTGGCCGCTGGCAGTACGCGGCGCTGGCTCAGGCCGTGCTGTTCACCAGTTCGATCGGCTGGGCACGTCTGGACCCGGCTGCCGATGCGCCCTGGCTGCGACGCGTCACCTATGTGTGCGTGTCCCTGTGCATGATGACGCTGTTGACCAGCGTTGGGCTCGCCCGCGTGCTGCCTCACAGCGGCGACTGGCTGGTCCGTGCGCGCCGCGCCGCGCCTGTGTTTGCCGGTCTGGCGCTGCTGCTCGGTGCCCTCGCCCTGGCGGGATGGTGCACATTGTGACAGCACGCGGGGAGAAGGAAGAAATAGAAAAGATCCCGTTCACCACGTCTGCGTTCCGGAGGGAAGGTGACGCGTTGAACGGGATCGGCGGAGTTGTCGGAGTTGTCGGAGGACGCGGGCGTCGGCCGACTTGGCGGCGAGCAGCGTCACGTCGGTGATCACACGCGGAACTGGCCGACGAGCGAGCGGAGTTGATCGGCAACGGTGGAGAGTTCGCGACCGCTCATTTCGGTGAGCGATGCCCCCTCGGCCGCCTGCTTGGCCGCCCGGTCCACGTCGACGATGATCCGCGCGATTTCCTGGCTGGCGGAGGCCGATTCGGCCACGCCCTGCGCGACGGTCTGAGCCGCGGACGAGGAGTGCGCGATGTTCTGGGCGATCTCCTTGGTCGTGATGCTCTGCTCTTCCACGGCCGTGGCGATGATTCGCGACAGCTCGTTGACCTGCCCGATCACGTCGCTGATCCCGCCCATGGACTTCACCGCCAGGTTCGTAGAACCCTGGATGGCATGGATGCGTTGCCGAATGTCCTCGGTGGCGTTGGCCGTCTGCTTGGCCAGCTCTTTCACCTCGGTGGCGACGACCGCAAAGCCTCTGCCCGACTCGCCGGCGCGGGCTGCTTCGATGGTCGCGTTGAGCGCCAGGAGGTTCGTCTGTTCGGCGATGTCCTGAATCACCTCGATGACCTTGCCGATCTGGTCGGCGGCGTTGCCGAGATCGTGGATCTGCGTATTGCTGGCATCGACCAGCTGCGAGGCGTCGGCCGCCGCGACAGCCGCCCGCTCTGCGCTCTTGGCCACCTCGCTCACACTCGTCGTGAACTCCTCAATGGCCGACGAGACGGTGGTCACATTGGTCGACATCTGCTCGGTGGCAGCCACCATGCTGGTCATGCTGGCCGACGTCTGTTCGGCAGCGGCCGCGACTTGGGCCGACTGCGTGGTGGTCTGCGCCGCGCCACTTGCCAGCTGCGTGGCCGTCGTCGACAGCCCGCTGGCGGACGTCGCCACGGTCTGCACGTTGCCGGCGATGAGACTGACGATGCCCTGGAGTTTCTCGACGAACTGGTTGAAGTAGCGGGCCAGGTCGCCGACCTCGTCGTGGCTGGTCGCCGCCAACCGTTTGGTCAGGTCCCCCTCCCCCTCGGAGATGTCTTTGAGCACCGCGACGGTCTGGCGAATCGGATGCGTGATGGTGCGCGAGATCAGCCACCAGAGCAGCGGGAGGCCGACGAGGCACACGCCCAGCACGGACGCCATGATGATGTTGCCCTGCCGGTTGGTGCGGACAATTGCCTGCTCCGCGCCGCGGAACTCATCTTCGTACGAACCGGCGCCGATGACCCAGTCCCAGGGGGCGAAGTAGGCGACCCGCACGATCTTCGTGCGCGGCGCCGGATCTTCTGGGTTCTTCCACGGATACTTCTCTTCGGCGATCTCCCGCGGCTTGAGCGTCAACGCCTTCTTGACGATGCTCTGGATGAACAGCCGCCCATCGGTGTCCTTGGCGTCCCAGATCGACTCGCCGTCCCGCTTGCCATCCTGGGAAATGATGTAGTTCCCCTTCGAATCGACCACGTACACGTATCCGGTCTGGCCGACCGCAATGTCCATGATCTGTTCGCGGAGCGATTTGGCAGAGTTCTCCGGCACGCCGACAAACAGCATGCCGATGACCGAACCGTTCTGAGCCTTGATAGGTTCGTAAGCTGTGATGTACCAGCCGTTGACGACGAAGGCGCGGCCTACGTAACGGTCGCCCCGCAACGCCGCCTCCACAATCGGGCTGCGTTTGCCGTCCGGGTTGACCGCCGGGATATACGTGCTGATCGCACGTTGACCATCAGTGGTCAGCACGTTGGTCGAGACCCGCAGCATATCGCCCGCGTCATTCATGCGCTGAAACACGGTGCAGGTCCCCCCGACCATGTTCTTCACCTTGTCCACCAGCGGCGAAGGCTTCTGCGGATCCGTATTCGGCACGATCGGCTCCGCACCGAGTTGCATGACCGGCAGTTCGACCGTCTGGGCAGATTCCGTCAGCTGATTGCGTGATTCCCAGCGGACCTTGTCGGTGCCGAGCGACATGCCGCCGGCGACCGCCAGTTCATTCGACGCGACGTTGAGGTCGCTGGCCACCTTCTGTTCCAGCACCTCCTGCTGGCTCACCAGCATGCTGTGAACACCTTCGAGAATATGATCCAGATCTGCGTAGGCCAGCTTCGTGCACTCGCTCTGCGCCGTCTCGCGGCTCTTGCTTCCCTGCCACAACGTCACCGCGCCGAAGCCAATCAGCGGGATCACTGACCCGAGCACACCAAACAGCATGAGCTTCTTGCCGATAGTCAACTTCATCGTTGCACCTGTTTCTCGCCCCTGTCCCCTGTCCCTCTGTTCGAACGAACGGTCTCCTACCCTGTGATCCCGCAACGTTTCCACCGCCAACGTAACATAGGTTGAGTTCTGGAGAGGGCAGGGCTATTTTGCGGGTAACCGCGCGCGGGCCGCGGGCGCGGGCAGGAACTGGGCGGCCCCAGGCTGCGTATAATCCGCACAAGCCGTCCCACGCGATCGCGCTCGGTACGGACGTGCCAGGATGCAGCCGGCAGCCGTTACGGCAACTGTGAGGGGGGGACGCATCCTGTCGACCGCGACGGGCCACGTTGCGTGCCAGAGCATAGCGAGGGGGCTGCGCCGCGGCTTGGTGGATCGGCCCGTCATCAAGCGGTATACTCAGTAACAATGAATCGGCCGATGATGCCTCACAGGGAGGATGATGGCGCATGGCTAAGCCAGTCTTCGCCGGTTTCCTGG
>DAISIS010000254.1:0-8064 GCA_036821925.1 Pirellulaceae bacterium | reverse complement strand
CTGATCTACTGGACGTGCTCACGGGCCTCGACCCGGCCATCCGCGTGGCCATCACATCGAACCTGTCGCATCCGCTGCTGGAATTCGTGAAGCGCGTGAGTCCCGAACGTGTGATCAACGTGACGGCCAGTTTTCATCCCCTGGAGAACGGCACCCGCACGCATCCGATGAATCCGGAAGTCTTCGTCGGCCGCTGTCTCTTCCTACAGAACCACGGCTTCAACGTGACCGTGAACATCGTCGCCTGGCCCGAGCAAATGTATCTGATCCCTGCCTGGGCCGAGATGTTTCGCTTCCACAACTTGCGGTTCCACGTCGATCCATATTCGTCGATTGCGTACTCCCCCTACGAGTATTCAGCGTCAGAACAGGCGTTTCTCGAGCCGTGGACCTGCGAGAACCGTAAATCCGGACTGCATGTCGTGCCGCCCGACGTCCCCAACGCGGTGTTTTGCTCCGGCGGCGTTGATCACATCAACGTCCAGCCCGACGGCTCGGCGTGGCGGTGCATCCTGGAGCGGCAGCTGACCATCCATCCGCTGGGCAATGTGTTTGAATGGGCATTCCATCTGTACGAGTCGCCGGTTTCGTGTAGAGAATGGCGGCGGTGTCCCGCATGCGACAGGGATAAGGTGACGACATGCGTTGGCGACTCGCCCGAATCCGTGTGAAGCCGGACTTGTTGTGCAACCCCTCGTGGCAGCAGCGCCTCCCGGCGGCCACGGTCCCCGTAACAGCCTGGACGCGTTACAGCA
The DNA here is from genome assembly GCA_036821925.1 of Pirellulaceae bacterium. Classification (GTDB taxonomy): domain Bacteria; phylum Planctomycetota; class Planctomycetia; order Pirellulales; family Pirellulaceae; genus JAAYDI01. The sequence goes on along the minus strand of DAISIS010000254.1, from coordinate 7,309 downwards.
GCCACCCTGCCAACTCACCGACGAGGGATGCTACTCCAGCAGGTTCCGCGGCGCGGGGAGCGGCGGGTCTTCCACCTGATCGAGCAGAGGCAGATCGTTGGCGGGCTCGCCCGAAGGGAGGTCGTCCACGTGCTTGGAAACGGACGGCTCAGCCACGTGCTCGGGCGGTGGCAAGGGCTCGGCGCCCGCCGGTTGTCGCGGCGTCACCGACGCGGCATGAGCCGGGACCGTCGCGTGCAGATTCAACTGATCTCTGGCCCATGTGACCCACTCGGGACGTGTGTCATTGAAGACCACGTTGTGGAGCAACCCGGCCACTTCCGCAGAATCCTGACCGTCCCGTAACAGCGCACGGGCCAGATTGCCGGCGTACTGCGGGTTGCCCGGCTCCCAGGCGACCGCCATGCGGTAGTGTTCGATAGCCCGCGGCATTTGCCCCGCGGCTTCGTACACCAGGCCCAGGTTGTTGGTCACTTCGGCCGATTCGGGCAGCAGGCGTCGTGCGTATTCGAACTCCCAGGCCGCCAGGTACAACTGGCCTCGCTCAAAGTAGATGCGTCCCAAGTTGTTGTGCGCCGGAGCGTAGGAAACGTCCGCAATTAACGCATCTTGCAGAGCCGCCTCGGCCTTCTCCAGATTGCCCTTGTCGAAAGACTGGGCTGCCCGTTGGCAGTCTTCACGCGCTTTGTCGACGTCGTGATTCGCGTCGGCCACCACCGTGGTATACGATTTCGGAGTCTGGTGCGCAAATCGCGAACAGGCCGGCAACAACAGGCTGGCGAGCACCCACGTCGTCAGTGCAACACGTTTGCCCATAGGATCCGAGAGTCCTGCAACGAGGCGCCAGGAGGATGGAGCGTGTGCTATTCTGGGGAAAACAACAAATAGGTCAAGACGAGTTCACAGCCCCACACTTCCGTCTGTGTCTCGGCTGGCGGTGTCCGGGGCGCCGTCAACCGGATCGACGTGGGTTGCAGGCCCACGTCCAACACGCTCAATTCACTCAAAAATCGCGACAGCTGCCCCAAACTCGTCTGGCGGATCTCAACCGTCGTCGGCTGCTCAATGTGCGGGGACCTGGGCACCCGCCGGCCTGGCTGCGGCGTGACCCGCAGAAGATCCGAGTCCGGGATCTCCGCCACCTGGGCCGCCCGCTGGATGTACAGCGTGATCTGCTGCGGCGTCTGCTTCTCCAACGACGCCGACTGGGGGATCGCCCGCAGCGACTCAATCCTCGTCGCGATCGCCCGGCATTCGGCCAATTCCCCCACCGCCATCCGGGCAGAGGTAAGCTGCGCATGCCAGCGTACACCGCTGATCAACAGCAGGGCGACCGACAGCGATGCGACCACCATGAAGACCGCCCGATATTTTTCCGCCCCCACAGAAATCCCTCCTTATCTGGAGCCGTCCGGCGGCGGCAGGAATGACAGACTCAGGGTAAAGCCCACGCCCTCGCCCGCCAGTTGCTCCGTGCGTGGGGGCTCGACCGTGAACCCCTGCGCCCGCAACGATGCGGCGATCTCATCCACGTCCCCGTGACGCCTGACCTCGCCTTCCAGGTATGCTGTCGATGCCTCGCAGCGGACTTCCATGAGCCGAAAACGCAGCTCGGGCGGCAACGCGTGCAGCATGTCAACCAGGCTCCCTGTCACGGCACGCAGCGCGGGCGCATCCATTTCCCCTGCCGACATGCCCAGGAGCGTCCGGTGTTCACTTTCCAAGCGCGACCGAATCCCCGTGGGCACGCGGGCCTCCGGAAACAGTTGCCGGAAGATATCGATCTTCTGGCTGTCGCAGCAGCCCGTCAGCTCCTTGTACATATCCCCCCGTATCCAGCCGACGGCCGTCAGGCACACGATGGTCAACAGCAATGTGGCGAGCATCGCGCGCAGCGCACCACGCATCAGGCGGTACGGATCGTACTGGCCGAGCTGCCCGCGCCGCAGCTCGATCCACGGACGTGTGCCGCGCGTCAGGACATCGGCGGCGGTGGCGACCAGCATCTCATCGAGCGCGCACGCCTCGCACGTCAGCTCAATATCATCCCCCAGCTCACCGAGCGCTGCGGCCAGCCCGTCAGGCACATTGATCGCCGTCACAGGTACGGCCTCCTCGTCGCACTGCGCAAGTACGAACGCGGCAGTCTCGCGCACCAGGGCGTCAGATTCCAGTGGCAGCCAACGCCATTGTTGCAGCCGCCTGCCGGAAAGCACCAGGAAGTCGCAGCCGTCGCCGGCGGCCAACAGAACGACACCACTGTGCGGCAGACGCCGCAACTGCAGCAGCCGCGGAAGCAGAACCATCGCAGTCGGCACGACTGTCGCCACCTGAATGCCGGCTTGTTCCAACGCACCGACCACTGGCACCATGGCTGCCGCTTCCACCGCGACGCCCAAGGCGTACGTGTCGTGTGTCAGAACGTCGTAGACCATGTCCTCGGCGGATAACGGCAGGCGTTCCTCCAACGCGTAGGCCACTGCTTGGCGATTCCGCGCCAGACGACGGCTGGCCAACACCACGAACGCCGACATGCACCACGCAGAGGGGATCGCCAGCATCGTAGCCTGACCCGCATACCCGGCGTCGGTCATCGCGGCCAGGAGCGGTGCCACATCCGTCGGATCCGCCGCCGGCATCTCCGTCAGTACGCGGTCCGACCTGGTGCGCGCAAGGCGATACGCCCCAGAACGATACTCGATGAGCCACGGTTCGTGTAACACCTGTTCGGATCAGTCCTTCTTGTTCGTGTGCAACGTGACCGTGACCACGTTCCCCTGATGCTGCAGCTCAACGCGGTCGTCATACACCTGTAATAACTTGGCGGTGGTCCCGCCGGCCGTGATAGTGGCACCCACAGCGACGGTCGACGTGATGCCCTTTTCATCTCGGATCATCGCACTTCCGCCCCCCTCTTCGCGCATGGTGGCAATGACCTGGATGGGTGGTGGCGGCACGACCTGCACGACCACCGGCGGCGGCGCCGCGGGCGGTGGGTCAAAGAGCGGACGCTGGAACCGGCGCGCAAAGAGATCGTCCCATCGGCTGGCGCCGTCCACATACAGGCCCCGCTCTGCGTGTGGGCGTGACGGGGGAGGCGCCAACTTCGTTTCTCGCGGCACGGGCGCGGGGATGAACACCGTGGCGGTGAAAGCCCATACCACCAGGCCGGCGCACAGCAGCCACAGACCGGCCGTCGCCGTCCAGGCAACCGTCTTGGAGCACAGCCTCAGCATCGCGGTGTTACCATTGAAAATGCTTCACAGTGTGAGACTCGGAACTCGTGTTCTCACGCACGAACAGGTCCAGTGACGCTCGCCGATCGCCCGCGACAATCCACAACGCATAGCAGTCCGACGCGTCGGACAACCAGCCCTTGAGCACCGCCAGCTTGCGAGCATCCGTAGCCAGCCTCGTGAGCAGTGCATCTCTCTCCAGCCGGGGTTCGTTTTCGCGCAGGGCCACGAGCCGATTCGCGGTGACCGGCCCGGCCGCCAGATTGCCGACCGTACGCAACACCTCATCCTCGCACCGTCGCATGTTCACCTTCCCGCTGCCCCAGCAGGTCACCATCCGGCACAGCTCTTCGATCTGGTCACACTGCTGCCGAGCGTCGTCCGACGGCAGGAAGTCCAGCACGTGTCCCCAGCTGTCAAACGGTCGGACACCTAAGGAGCTGGCAGGCATCGGTCGCAGGTCAACGCGCAGGCCGCCCCCCGCGAACCGGTGGATCATCTGCAGCAGGTGCTCAGCGTCCTGGCTACCGCGTAGCCGGTTGAGGTTGAGTTTGCGGTTCTCGTCGTCCAGGGTCACGCGAAATGTGAGTTCACCCAGCTGTAACGACTCGCGAATGGGCAACGGTCCTGGCCGGTCGCGGTACGCGTCGAGCTGGCGCGCCACCCACGACTCCGGGTCGGCCAGAATCACGCGCGATAGGAATACGGTACCCCATCGTCGCTGCAAATCGCATCGCGCTGCGCGTGCTTCCGCGATGATGAGCAGGCTCTGCTGGGCAAGTCCGCCCAACAGGACGCCGGCCAGGGCAATCAGCACCAGTGACATGAGCAGAATGAAGCTCTTGCGCATGTACCGCCTGGGGCAGCGTCTGATGGATCGCGTCTGTTCCTTCCTCTGTGTATTCACGGTATTCATGGTATTCATGGGCACCACACCACGTCGGCTGCCGGATGGGTGGAGGAATCATCATAGAATCGCACGCGGCAACTCGCCGGTAGCGCTCCCGTGAAACGATCATCCGCGTGCGCACCGCCTGGCAGCACGCACTGGAAGTGCGTGATGCCCGTCGCCACCAACTGCCGCGTCGGGAGCAGATTGGACACCTCACCGAGAGGCCGTTCATCGCGCACCAGACACAGGTAATCGCCCACGCTGACAACCTGGTACGTGACTTCCGCAGCGCGCAGCGTGCCGTGTCCCGCTGCGCGCGTGCCCAGGTATCCCGTGAGCACCAGCCGATTGTGCGCGACCGTCATCTGGCGTGCGTTGCTCAAGTCGCGCCGCAGCCCATCGGCCAACAGCTGGCTCCAGGGCTGCGTGCGGGCGTCCTGCATCAATTCTCGACTATGCGTGTGCAGTGTGGTTAGCACGCCCAGGATGCCGACCAGGAGCATGGCGGCCAGGGTCGTCGCCACGAGGAGTTCCACAGCCGTCAGGCCTCGTGGCAGACGCCGTCTCCAGCGGACCGTCGGGTAGTGTCTCATCTGGCCTCCCTCTCTGCACCCGTGTCGACGCTCGCCGGCACCGGCAGCTCGATGGCCAGGATCGGGCCGCCCGCATCCGGCGCGCGCTTGGCCCGCACCTCGAAACGCACGATTGCGACTCCCAGTGCGCTGCGACTCGCCCGCGAAACCAGGTGCGTCTGCCACGTGAATCCGTCCAGGCCTGGTAGAGCGCCACTGCCGCGCAGCGGCACGTAGGTGCCTTGCTCGGCCCAGGACAGGAGCAGTTGATCCACGCCGGCCACCACGGTGCGCACCTGCAGTTCCGCCCGCATCCGCTCCGCATTCTTGCGGAACGCCACCAGGATCCCCACCAGCAGCGTGGACAGCAGTGCCAGTGCCGTGACCACCTCAATGAGTGTCAGCGCGTGACGCGCGCAGGATGTCGAGTATCTGGTGTACATCAGCGTCGTCCTGAGGATATAACACCTGGCCGGTCAGCCCCGAGAAGAGCAGCCAGCGTGAGGCGCTCTGCGGAATCTCGATGCAGACTGCGTAGGTCGATGATGTGCCCCGCGCGGACACGTCGATCTGGACCCTTCCTGTGCCGTGATCCAACAGCGGGCACCACACCTGCTTAAGACGCAGGGGCCCAGGTAACGAAAACGCGAACCGCCGGGCGCCGTGGCCGCCCCTCGCCTGCGCAAAAACCTGTCCGTGGTCGAGCTGGTAGACGATCTGGCAGGCGGTGGAAACCTCGCGTGCATGGGCGCGCGTCTGGCTGTCCACGAACGCCACCTGGCGGATGGCGTTCTCCAGTTGAGCGGTCTGCAGCGGAATCTGCAGCCGCACTGCCACAATCGATGTGACCAGTGCGATGATCACAAGCACGACCAGGACTTCCAGCAGTGTGAAGCCAGCTTTCATGTCACCCCGGGTTCTCCCGTGTCATCGAGCTGCGCACTCGAGATATCTCGATCCGCCCCGGAGCCACCTTCCCGTCCATCTGCCCCGAAAGACAACACCTCATACGCGCGCTCGCGCCCCGGATAGACGTACTCGTACGGGTGCCCCCACGGGTCTTTGGGCACCTCACTCAGGAGCGCTGCCGTAAACTGCGCGCTGGGCTGCGCCAAGATCTCGATGCCTTCGTCGTTCGTCGGATAGCGATCGTACGCGGTGAAGAACGTGTCGAGCGCCTGGCAGATCCGCGAGATCTCCAGCTTGGCGACCGCTTGTTTGCCGGCCACCAGGTACGATCGCGTCCCGAGCGCCACCGCACCGGCCAGCAGCCCGATCAGAACAATCACGACCATGAGTTCGACTAAGGTGAACCCGCTGGCACGCCAGGTCTGTCGCCAGTGCTTACAGGACATTTCCAGCCTCCAATATCGGCAGCAGCGTCGCAAACAAGATGAAACCTACAAAGACCGCCAGTACCAGGATCAGGATCGGCTCGAGAACGGACGCCAGCCGCTGCGACAGGTTCTTCACTTGCCGGGAATAGTCAGCCGCCAGGCGATCGAGCATCTCCTCCAGACGCCCCGACGCCTGCCCGACCGAGAATACGTGGATCACCAGCGGCGGAAAGACGCGGGTCTGCTCCAGGGCAGTTCCGATGTCTTGACCAGCGGCAATCGTTTCGTTGGCGGCCAGCAACGCCTGGCGAAACACCAGGCTGTTGGCCGAACGCGCAGCGATTTCGGCCGCCGGAATGTACTCGATGCCACTCCGCATCAGCGTCGCCATCGTGCCGGCCAGCCGTGAGATGGTCTGGCGGCGCGACATGGAGCCGAACAGCGGCATGCGCAGCAACAGCCGGTGCCACCAGTGGCGCCCGCGGGTCGTACGCACCCCGGCCGCGCCAGCCACCACGAGCACCGCTACCGCCATCGCCAGCACGTGCCCGTGCCCCAGCAGGAAGTCACTCATCCCTTTGAGCACCAACGTGGGCCAGGGCAGGCGGTGCCCTGCTTCCAACAACCCGGACAGCAGCATCGGTACTACGACGGTCATAAGAAAGAGCGTTACCCCCAGCGCCGTCATGAAAACCACGGCCGGATACAGCAGGGCGCCCAGCACACGGTCGCGCAGTTGACTCGTATCCTCCAGAAAACCGGCCAACTGGTCCAACACCTCCTCCAGATTGCCGGTGTTCTCTCCCACTTCCACCATCCGGACGGCCAGTTCCTGAAACACGTAAGGCTCGTCACGCATGGCTTCTGCGAGCCGCGCCCCCACCACCACGCGATCACGCAGCAGAGCCAGCGTCGTCTGCAAGTGCCCCCGGCGCTGACGTATCAACGTCTCCAACGCGTCAGCGATTCCCACACCCACCGCCAGTAACGTCGAAAGCTCGCGCAGCAGCGAAACCAGCTGCGCACTGTTCGTGCGAGGACGCACCAGCCAACGCCAGCCGAGCCGGCTGCGCGACTGGTGTGCCCAGATCTCCTCGACCGCGTACCCCCGCGCACGCAGTTCGTCCCGCGCATGCCGCGGCGATTCCGCGGCAATCGTTCCGCTCGCCGTGCGCGCACGAATGTCCTGCACCCTGTAATGGTAGACCGGCATGCCATCTCGAAGCGGTCAGCGTGGCACCTGTGTGCGGCCCCGTTCTTCGCCACTGTCCA
>DAISIS010000253.1:0-8114 GCA_036821925.1 Pirellulaceae bacterium | reverse complement strand
ACGACGTTATGACGGATCGCGGACGAGCACTTCTCCGCGCCCACCTTCATTGGCGTCGCCACTATAGTGGCGGAACCGCGTTCGGGGGTCCGCCACTGGCGCGAACCCGTGCTGTGCCAAGTAGCTGTGCAGCAGCGCCCAGATGACTGGCTGGTAGGTGCAGTCGTAGGAGAACGTAGGGAGCAGCGCTGGGTCGCCGCTCAGCAGCAGCACCGTACCCCGCACCATTCTCGCTCCCACCCGCGCCCCGGATGTGCCCGTGACAATGATGGTGCCGGCCTTCATGTTGAATCCGGTCACGTCGCCGGTGTCCCCCAGCACACAGATCAAACCGCGCCGCATGCGCGCCCCGAGCATCTGGCCGGTGCTGCCTGTGACGATGAGGGTGCCACCCCGCATGCCCTTCGTCTCGCCCCGGTAGGCTGCCGCGGCGTAATGGCCGACGTTGCCACGGATCACAAGCAGGCCTCCCCGCATGTGCGCACCCGAGAAGTCGCCCGCGTCACCGTTGATGATCAGCGATCCACCGCTCATGCGGGCTCCCGCGTGGAACCCGGCCGGCCCGTCCACGACCATCCGCCCGCGCGACATGCCTTCGCCCAGCCGTTTGAAACGTGTGAGATCACCGCGAAGCACAAGAGCAGTGTGCCCGGCGTTCTCCGCGGTGGCCTCCGCCTGGGAAACACTCACGTGGAACCAGTCGGCAACGGTCTCCGGCATCTTGCCCACGAGAAGCGGCAACCGCCCGATGTGCGCCTCGTCTTTCCCCGCGACGTGCTCGGGAATCAGCGATTCTGCCTCGATCGGCACCGGTGGTACTTCTTTGAGGGATAGTGTAACGGTTGTGGTCACGGCATCCATTGTGGTGTCCTGGGACGAAAGGGCGGCTGTGCGGCTTCATTCCGCTCAACGACACGCTACGAGTTCCAGGTCGGGCACGTACTCGTCCTCGACCACGTAGTTCTCCAGCTTCACTGTCGAATACTGCTCAAAGTACTCAGCCAGATCGGGGGCCAGTTGCCGGCCGTCTGTGAGGTCGATGCCCAGGGCCCTGCCGGCACAGCTATCCACCACTTCCCCGTCCCGCCACACAACCTTGCCGCCTTTGACGACGCAGGCCGGGTTGGAGAACGTGCTCTGCCAGTCTTGCTGCAGCCGAAAGACGGCCACATCAGCATCCGCACCCACGCCCAGCTGCCCCTTCTGTGGCAGGCCCAGGGCACACGCCGGTCCGGCGCGAGTGATAATCACAATTTCCTCCAAGGTGTACTCTCTCGTCAGCTCGTGCAGGCAGGTGTGTTGTCTGGCTTGCGGATGGAGGCGGTCCAGCCACGAGCGTCGGAAATCCAGGTCCATCAGCAGGCGAATGAGCAGCGGGTAGGCCGCGAAAGGCCCGGCGTTGGGATGGTCTGTGGTGAGGAACACCCGCCACGGGTCACGGATCAGGAGCATGAGTTCCAGGCCGACGCACCACTGCACCGCGTTGACCAGGGTGTGCGGCCGGTACACCATGGGGACGATGCCGGACCCCGTCTCCATCTCGACGTCCACGTTGACCCATTTCTGCTTCTGCAGGTGGTGCAGTCGAAACTCCATCGGCGCGTCGGAGGTCATGGTGGTGGCCGGCCCAAATACCAGCTGGCCCACATCGCACGTGAACTCGGGATGCGCGTTGACGCACTCCGCGATCCGGGACGCAGCGGACGCGTATCCTCCCCGCTGGGTGACATCGTACGAGTGGAACTGCAGATGCGTGAAGTGGACGCGATGGCCGGCCAGGGCGTGCATCGTGGCCAGCGTGGTGTCCACGTTTCCCGGTTCACCCAGATGATTGGCGTGCAGGTGGATGGAATGCGGCAGACCCAGTTCCTCTACCGCCTGGGCCAGGCCGGTCACGATCTGGCGCGGCGTAACGCCGAACGGAGGCACCGCAGTGTCCAGATCGGTCACGCCCTGGTTCCACTTCCAGTTCTCCACGCCACCCGGGTTGACGATCTTCACGGCGTAGCCTCTGGTGGCCCGCAGCAGCCAGGCCACCAATTCGCGCATCCTCTCCCGGCGTCTGGCCTCGTCCGGGTCGCTCAAGACCTTGAGCACAAGGTAGTTGTTCCCCATCACCGTGTAACAGCCGGTATCCACGATCGGGATGTCGCGTAATTCCTCGTGCGCATGGCGGGCGGTGAGCGGCGGGACAGCGGCTTCGAACAGCGTCGTGTAACCCAACCGAACGTATTCGTAGCCGGTCATGAACGTGGTGGGAATCGTGTAGCCGCAGCCGGCCCGCGTCACACCGGTGTGCAGGCGGAAATGATCGGTATGGTCTTCGGGGCAGATGCTGCGGCCAGTGTTGACCTTGGCCCCCGCCACATGACTGTGAATCTCCACGCCGCCCGGCATGACAGCGCAGCCGGACGCATCGATGGTCGGGGCGTCCGCCACCGCCGGCGGCGCGATTACTCTCCCCTCCTGGATCCAGACGTCCCGGATCTCGCCGCCGATCCCATGCTGCGGATCATACACACGGCCATGGGCGATTCTAAACATGGAGAAGTCTCTCCTTGATGGCCCGCAGCGCTTCCTCGTCGGAAGGATAGGGAGAATGTACGAGCTTCTTCGCCCGCAAAGGAATATTGTCCATGCGGTACATGGTCCCCGCCGCAGCGACACCGGCCGGCGCGACGGGAATAACTACCGTGGCCCAGCCGGTGGTCGTATTGTTGTGGGGCTCCAGGTAGATGGTCGGGATTTCGCGCAGGTATCGGACGGAATCCTGCGGCAGATGTGCACCCGGGTCGGTCGCCACGATCAGGGCCGCGTCCACTTCCTGGCGGGCCAAATGGCCCAGGATGGAGAACTCGCCCGGATTGTAGCGCGGGTAGCGTCGGCTGAAGTTGACGGCCAGCGGGAATCCGGTCTGCCAGCACATGACCTGATTGGCGCCCGCCACGTTGCCGTGCCCCCGCATCGGAACGGCATAGAACCGGGTGTAGTCGTTGACTTCACGCACCAGGACGCCAATCTGTTCCGGATTGAGGTCCCGGCCCCGGCACTGCGTCACACCCAAGCCGAAGAAGATCACGCCGTACTTGCAGCTGCGGATCGCAGCGGTCAGTTCGCGCCAGATGGGCAGCGGCACGCCGGCGACCGAAGCGTCCTCGCCGATCCCCAGTCGCACGCCCCTGACCAGCGCCCGCAGGAGCGTCGCCGTCTCGAAGGTCGTGCCCGGCTCCACCTGAATGAATTGGTCCGCGGCCTTGGTCGTGGGCGTGGGGCGAATATCGATCGCGACGATCCTGCGTCCCTTGCGCCCCTCGGGCGTGAACAACCCTCTGGGCTGGCTGGAATACCTGCTCAGATGGCGCATATGCGACTCCAAGGGGTTGCACCCCCAGAAGATGATCAGATCCGCGCGATTCTTGACCTCCCCCAGCGTGCAGGTCGCCAGCCCGACCTGCTGGCGGGCCATGACGCCCGGTCCGTGGCAGTACGAGGACGGGTTATCGATGGTGCCACCCACGATTTCCGCAATCTCAACCAGCACTCGCTGCGCCTCGGTGGTGGCGCTGCTCAGACCATATACGAGAGGGAACTTGGCCTCCCTGAGAATGCGCGCCGCCTCCGACACCGATTCCGCTATACTCACTGCACGCCCCGCCACACTGGGCACCGGGGCGTTGGATTGCGCATGCATGATCTTGTTCCGCCCGATCAGGCACGCCTTCTTGACTTTGCAGATCCGGTTGTCGCGCACTTCGACTTCCAGATCGTCGCAGAGGCAGCCGCAGAAGGTGCACACGACGTTGCTGTGGACAACGGTCTCCCCCGTGCCGGTCGTCGCTGATTCGCCGGTTGTAGCGTGCGGCGCGCCGGCGACCGTCGCCGACACCTCCGGCACCGTGGGGGCAAGCGTCTCGCAGCGCTCGATTGTCACCGGCAGCCGCTTCCAGTCGGGAACGCCGGTCGCATCCGTGTGGGCGCCGCTGAACAGTCGATTGGCCACGGGACCGAGTGGCAAGAAAAATACCCCGCGGGGCACATCGGCCTCCTGGCAGCTGACGACTGCGTCTCCATGGGAGCTCGCAATGCGGACGGTCTGTCCTGCGGAGATAGCCAGTCGGTGCATGTCTTCCGGGTGCATCCGCAGTGTAGACACCTCGCGCCAGTATTCCGCGCCTAACTTGTTCACCATCATCTCGGCGCCCTGTTTGGCACTTCGCACAGTGACCAACAGCCCGGACACGGCAACCATGCATCCGCTCCTCAATCCCATTGCACCATGTTTAAGGATAAACTCCGAGTCTAAGGAAAAACTCCGAACGCAACATCAACCGATTGTTGCATCCGGGCAAGGATGTGCCAATCCCATGACCGGTACACCCCGAGATGGCCTGGCGAACGAGTCCATCTCACGCAGCGATGATGTGAGTGCACAGGGGCAGTGTTGACCGGTCTGGTGCGTCCCGCGCAGATGGTTCTTCAGAACAGACGCACCAGGCACGCACGGGCTCGCGCCCCTCACTGCCGGCTGTCCCATACGGCGCGTGCCACGCGCAGGATGTTACCGCCGAGGATTTGTTGAATGGCGTCGTCGGAGTACCCACGCTGGACCAGTCCGACTGTGAACAGCGGCCAGTTGGTCCATGCCAGACTGGGGTCGCTGCGCCCGTCCAGGGAACCCGGGGGCCACAGCGCTTCCCAGCGCGGCGGGCCGCTGCGGGCGGGGCGCGCCGGGATCTTGGCCCGTTCTTCCCGCGCGTACTGAGATTCATAGGCGCAGTCTGTGCCGATGGCCACATGATCGATGCCGAACTTCTTGACGACGTAGTCGATGTGGTCGAGCAATGTGCCGATGTGCCCTGCGCCACCGAGGAAGCCGGAGATGCAACAGATGCCGACCAGCCCGCCGGTATCGCAGATGGCGCGCATCACCTCATCAGGTTTCGCGCGGATGTGGTGGTGCAGCGCCGCCGCGGTGGTGTGGCTGGCGACCATCGGCCGCTGCGAAGCCTGAGCGGCCTCCAGACTGGTGCGCCAGCCGGAGTGGGCCACGTCCACAATCACGCCGACGCGATTCATCTCAGCGATGGCGGCACGCCCGAAATCGCTCAACCCGCCGTCGGTCGCCTCGCCACAGCCGTCGCCGAGCGGATTGCGGCGGTTGTAGGTCAGGTGCATCATGCGGATGCCGAGTTGCTGAAAGACGCGAATGAGGGCCAATTCATCGCGCACACTGTGCCACTGCTGGACCAGCGGCACGCCGTTGCCGCTCAGATACAGACACAGTCGCTGCTGCGCCTTCGCGGCGACAATCTCGTCGGGAGAGGTGGCACGGAAGAGCGCGTCGCGCAGCAGGTCGGTGGTATAGGTGAAGCGTGCCAGCCGCTTGATCAGCCGCAGCGGATCGTTGCTCTCTTCGCCAGCGTTCTGGAAGATGCAGGTCACGCCGGCGGAGCGAAAGGCTGCCAGGAACTCCTCCCGCTCGCGTTGACTGGTGGCGGCACGGATCATCGGCAGTTCTTCGGCCAGATCACTCAGTTCCGCGTCGGACGCCCCCGCCTCCATGGCCTCGCGGATCCGATCGCCGTCTGTCGCCGCGCGGGGCGCAAAGCCGTAGGACTCGAACACCAGCGACCGCGCGTGCAGGTCGAGCCCGCGCTCGATGTCCTGCGGACGCGGCTGCAAGACTGCCAACGCCGCTTCACGCGCCTGGCGGATGGTATCGTTCGGTGGTGCGAAGGGCATGTCGGCATCCAGCGCCCAGGACGCCCGGCTGGCCACGCCGGAGGTGGCCGTGAGCATGGAGCAGGCGGCCGCCGTCTTCAAGAACCGTCGTCGTGTCACCGCGCTGGAGAGATTGCTGACTGCCATGGCTGTTTCCTCCATATCAGGATTCAGTTTCCACCTGCGACTATACCGGCCGACACCTCTTCGTCATCTCCAGTGTTCCTGGGTGACAGCGCACCATGCCGTGCGCCAGGGTTACAGGGTGAACCGCCCGCTATGGTGCTGCGGTGACCAAAACCACCAGCGCTGCCAGGGCCTGCTTGGCCTGCTGCACCTCGCGCCGGCCGCTCAAGGCGAACGGATCGTCATCTGCGCCGGAGATGCTGGCGAGGGCCGCGTCCAGCGCCTGCGTGCAGCTCTGGCAGTGTTGCACCACCTGTTGGGCTGAAGCCCCCGGCACGCGGCTCAGCGCATCGGCAGCCGCCGCGAGTTCGGGCGTGCGGCTGGCGTTGCCGCGGACCTGGGCCGCGTTGACGGCATGTTGCCGTGCACGGCCGAGCAGCCAGGTGGAGACGCCGGCGCGGGGTCCCACGCGGAGCACGGATACCTGCGACGCGCCAGGCTGTGGAGTCGCACACAGGGCCTCGCCATCACGCTCCAGACGAACCTCCGCCAACGTCACGGCATCGACGGCCACCAGATCGGAACCCAGACCCTGCAACGCGGCGGGCTCTATGCGCAGTGCATCGAGCTCACCTCCTGCCAACGCACGCTGCGTGAAGTACACCGCATCGGGACCCGGAAACCGCTCAACCTGTCCACCCGCGGCCAGCGGCACGGGCTCCCAGCCAGCCCGCGCCAGTTCACAGATGGCAGGCATCCAGGTGTGGGCGAGGTCGCCATACATCTGATAGGCTTCCTGCACAAACCGCCCGGTGGACGGCAGCTCACCGAACTGGGCCGCGTTCTGGTAGAAGGCCTCCACCACCTCGCGCTTGTCGAGACCGTGCAGGTTGATGAAGTTCATCAGCAGTACCGGTTTCTTGAGGGAACAGACGCGGTAGAAGAACGTGCTGTCCAGGTCCTGGAACTGGCTGCTCTCAATCCCCGGTACGTCCGACACGAGATACAGCGGAAACGCCTCCAGGTTCACATGGATGTTGGTGAAGATGGCTTTGCCCTGCGGGTGATAGCGATCCTGCAGGGACCGCAGGAATTTGGTCATGGCGAATCGGCCCGGGGCCCCGACCTGCAGGTTCCCGGGATCATACGTGAAGGCTGCGTCGTGGGCAGCAAGGTGCTCCCGGCGGCAGTTCAGCACTCCGTAACACCAGGCCGACACCGAGTCAATGTACGCGCCTGCCAGACGCGGATGCTGCGCGAACAGCGCGTCGTAACTGGCGTACTGCCGCGCTGCCACACTTGGTCGCTTCGCGTCCGAGGGCAGATCGGGGTCGACGTTGAGCGTGAAACGCAGCAGGTTCAGCGGCGTATCCGGGCCGACGTCCGCCGAGAGGTTATCAGTAATCGCCACCACGTTCTGCCCCGCGCTGTTCACACAGACATAGTCACGCACATGCTGCAGATCCGCGCTCCGCTCCATCTCCTCGAATCCGCCGTTGACCACCCAGTTGACCGTTGGATCGTTGGCCGGACCGATGTGCAGATCATCGAACCAGGCGCGGCCCGTCCGGTTGCGGAGCACGCAGTAGACACGCAGCTCCGTGACCGGTTCCTGAGGCTCGATCACCAGCTCGGCAGACTCCCAGTCGTGGCTCCCCGGGCTGAACGTCGCGCACTGGCCGAACAGGTAGGCGCCGGAGGCATAGCAGACGTCCACGTAGATGGAGTAGTCCTGATTGCGGTCCCCGGTCACGCGTTCGGCCTTGCTGCAGGCACGCACTACGAGCGGCTCGGTCGTGGCTGGATTCAGGAACACAGACTGCTTCGCGCCGACCCAAGCGCCGGCCTCGCGCGCTTCCGCCAGCAGAGACAGGCGGCCGGAGTGAGCGACATGGGAATCGAGCTCGAAGCAGGTCTGGGGCGACCACGCCTTCAGGTTCTCGGCATCCGCCAAGGCGTCGAAACGCTGCATGGCTTCCTCGTAGGACTGCGGCAGCTTGCCGCCCGGCAGAGACACGGTCCAGGACGACGATTCCTGGTACGGGTAGGTGCCCAGGCCGCGCTCGCCCGCGTCCTCCAGCCCCCACGGTCCCCCCTCGAAGTACTTGTAGTGTTGCGGGTCCGGAATGTTCGTGGGCTCGTTGGCAAAGAACCAACCGCCGACCTCCCGGATAAACGGCGTGAAGGGCTCCGGGAACAGGCGGTAGTACTTATCCAACGCGGAGCGGAAGTGCCACTGTGGCTCAGTCCGATACAGGATACACGCG
>DAISIS010000252.1:0-8133 GCA_036821925.1 Pirellulaceae bacterium | reverse complement strand
CGCGACTTCCGCCGCCTGCGGGACGACCTGTTCGCTCGCAATCTGGCGCACCCGGCGCGTTGCTAGGCCAGCAACGTGCGTGGCGGCCACAGCGTGTTCGCCGCCGAGCGTCTGCTGGATGGGAACCGCGACACGTACTGGGCCACCGACGACCAGGTCACCACGCCCGAACTCGTGCTGGACCTGGAAAGCCCGGTGACGATCCAGGTCGTGAGCCTGCGCGAGTACTTGCCGCTGGGTCAGCGGGTGGAGGCCTTTGCGGTGGACAAGTGGCAGGATGGCCAGTGGGTGGAGTTTGCCAGCGGGACCAGCATCGGCAACCTGCGGCTGCTCCGCACCGAGCCCACGACCACCACCCGACTGCGGCTGCGGATCACCCAGTCGCCGGTCTGCCCGGCATTGAGCGAATTCGGAGTGTACTGATGCCAGCCGCACACGCGAAGACATCGTTCGGGGAGTGTCAGACATGGCCGGCGTGAAAAGGCAAGCGCACCGTCGACATGCGCCCGTACCGCGCGTCAAAGTGTGGCTGGAAATCGACGGAGAGTACATCTTCGGCCGTGGCATCAGCGACATCCTCAAGGCGATTGCCGAGCAGGGCTCCATCAAGGAGGCGGCCCGGAGTGTGGGCAAGAGCTACCGGCACGTGTGGGCCAGAATCAAGGAGACCGAACAGGCGCTCGGCGCGGAACTGGTTCGCACACAGGTCGGCGGCAGCGACGTGCGGCGCAGCGAACTGACCAACTTGGGACGTGATCTCGTGGAAGACTTCGACGCCCTGCGCAGCCAGGTGCTGACTCTCGTCGACCGGGAGTTTCGGCGCCGTGTCCAGGCCACACTCGGCCGGCACAGGCTGTGACCAGGCGGCAACTTATGAGGAACAAGACCATGCAGACAACTCGCCGACGATTCCTGCAGACCACCACCGGTGCCCTGGCAGCCACCATTGTCGCCCCGCACGTGCTGGGCGGTGCGCGGCATGTGGCGCCCAGCGACAAAGTGAACATCGCCGTCGTGGGTGTTGGTGGACAGGGGCGGACCAATGTGCGGGCGCTGTTCCGTGAGGACGACGCCCAGGTGATTGCGGTCGCGGACCCGATCGAGGAGTACAGCCTGGAGGCGTTTTACTACAAGGATCTGGGTGGGCGCAAGCCTGTGCGCGCGGAGATCGAGAAGCATTATGCGGCCGCCACACCCAATTTCCGCTGCGCGGAATACGAGGACTTCCGCGTCATGCTGGAACAGGAGTCCGCCATTGACGCGGTGCTCTGTGCGACCCCCGACCACCTGCACGCCTACGTGTCGATCCTCGCCATGCAGGCCGGCAAACACGTGTTCTGCGAGAAGCCGCTCACGCACAACGTGTGGGAGGCGCGGCAGGTCGCTCAGGTGGCCAAGACAACCGGCGTGGCCACGCAGATGGGCAACATCGGACACTCGAATGTGGGCATCCGCGTGACGTGCGAATGGATCTGGGACGGGGCCATCGGACCGGTGCGGGAAGTCCACACCTGGGTCGGCGCTCACCGCTGGAACAAGCAACTGACGGGGCGCCCCGCCGACACGCCGCCCGTCCCCGCCGGCGTCAACTGGGATCTGTGGATCGGGCCGCGCGAGATGCGCCCGTACCATCCAGCCTACACCCCCGTCACCTGGCGCGACTTCTGGGATTTCGGCGGCGGCGGACTCGGAGACTTCGGCTGCCATGACCTGGACGCCGCCTGCTGGGCGCTCGATCTCAGTGCACCGCAAACCATCGAAGCCCGCCCGGCCGGCAACATGGACCAGGACATCGCGCCGCACGGAGAAATCTGCTACTACCAGTTCGGCCCGCGCGGGGACAAACCGCCGGTGAGCGTCACCTGGTACGACGGCGGTCTGCAGCCACCTTGTCCGGATGAACTGCCCCAGGGCACGACCCTGCCAACCCGCGGCGCTCTGTTCATCGGCGATACAGGCAAGCTGCTGTGCGACGGAGCGGGCGGCATGCCCCGCCTGCTGCCCTACGAGAAAACGGCCGAGTATCAAAAGCCGGCCGAGAGTATCCCGCGGTCGAAAGGACACCATCGCGATTGGCTCGACGCCTGCAAAGGTGGCCCGCCAGCCAGCGCTAACTTCGAGTACGGCGCGCGACTCACAGAACTCGCCCTGCTGGGTATCGCCTCCCTGCGCACCGGTCAGAAGATCCACTGGGACGCGGCCGCCATGAAAGCGCTGGATCTGCCCGCGGCGGACCCCATACTCAAGGAATCCTATCGCAGCGGCTGGGAGATCAGTTGACGACGCCCGCAGGCCGCCCATGCCATGCGATAGACCACTCCGCAGGAGGGGCTTCTGCCCTGTTAACCGCGCGTGTATTCTGAACGCATCGCCAGCGACAGAAGGTTGCGGGGGCGACAATCACAACCAAATCCAACTACCCTTCCTTTCGAAAGGACGTTCCGATGCAAGTGCGAGTCGACGAGACGCTCTGCACAGGCTGTGAAGTTTGTGTAGACACCTGTCCCGAAGTGTTCGAGATGGGCGATGGCGTTGTCGAGGTCAAGGTGAACCCCGTCCCCGAGGAGCACGAAGAGGCCTGCCAGGAAGCCGCCGACGGGTGCCCGTGCGAGGCCATCATCATCGAGTAGTCCGCCAGCTGCGTCTCGCCAGTGCGGCCGCTGCTGGTGGGCTGTTGGCTTAACCGTGTTTCGACTCCGAGGTGGCAATCGAGACTACCTCGGAGTTGTTGTTTATCAGTGGCCCACTGTGACGACACTCAGCGGATACCATCCGTCCGACTCGCGCCCGGCGATACCCAGTTGCACGACCGGCTGGGCAGCGGTGTCTGCTACGACCGCGAGGGACAGCCTGTATTCTCCGGCCGGCAAATCGGCAGGGACCGGCAGCGCGTCCACGACATCCACCACATCTCCCGGCGGCAGGTCCGGCACCTCGCGGAAGAACTCGTCTGTGAACAGCTTGATGGAACCCGGCAGCCACCGATTCACTGTGACTTCGCTCACCACGACGTGAGCGGCACCGGAAGTGTCAGACAGGCGGTAGGCCAGTTTGTAGGGGCGGTAGCAGGGCGCGGAACCGACGTTCTGCCATTTCATATGCAGCTCAAGCGGGTCGCCCGGCTGCACGGACCGGGCGTGCCGGAGTTGATTGAGCACCAGGCGATAGCCGAGTCGCTGCAGGAACCGCTCGATCTCCTGCCTCACCTGCTCTCCCTCGGGCAGCGGCGCGGACTTGTTGTTGAGGTGCGAGCCGTGCAGTGCCAGCGCGTAGTTGAAGATGAACCGTAGCGACCATCCTTCCGCAACCCACTTGCGCATATCCCAGCACGACTCCCAGGCGACCGGCGCTGTCTTCCAGGCGTCCATCGCCTGCGCAGCGGTGACCATCTCCGGATAGGCCATCCGCATGTGACACCAGTTCCGGGAGAATCCCCCCATGTCGCCGAGGCAGTCGGCCCGCCAACCACAGCCCCGCTCGACAGCATACTTCAGCATGTCGCCGCCGCCGACCAGCATCAGCAGCGGCGTCTTGGTGAACGCCGCGAGGTACGCGTCGATGATCCGCTTCTGGGCCGCCTCGGAGGGCATCGGCACGTTCGTCGAACCACTCATGTGCCATTCGCCCCACCAGCCGACCGAACCGAGGTCCACATGGTCGATGCCCGGATGGCCGTCGTACCGCGCGCCGAGTCGGCGGATGAAATCCAGGTGCGCTTCGAGCACCACGGGATCATCGAGCACGGGCACTTCCAGCTCGCGCCCGTTCTCATACCCAGTCATCACCACCTGGCCGCCAATGTCACGCAACCAGCGTGGATGATATGGATCGCGCGGCGACGACGAACAACACATGACGCGGAACGCCAGCGTCTGGCCAGACGCGCGCGTGTCCTGCAGCGTCTGGTCCAGAAACGCCTCGTCAATCACCCCCTGCTGCGGCTCCAGCTTCCCCCAGCCCCAGCGCACATAATGCACCGTCGACGGGATCCAGGCCGGCAGCTGCCTGTCCCCCTTCGCTGCCGTGTGGAACGTCTGCCATCCCATCCCCGGGTTCGCCAGTATCGCACGCGTCTCGGCCGGCACCACCTTCACCCAGTCTTCCTCCGCCGCCAAACGGCTTGACCCGCTCACGAAAATAAGACCGCAGCTGAGGATCAGAAGTCGGGTTGGCATGGGGAGCTCCGGTGGGAGGGAGGGTTCAGTTTTCAGTGTTCAGTTTTCAGTGTTCTGGGGTCAGGGTATCATGTATTGGGGTTCATGGTACCACAGTCGGGGAGCCGGATCAGGCAGGTACCACCTGACTTGAAGAGAGAAACGAAGTAAACGACGGCTGAAGCCTGGAGAATGACCGACTACTCCCACGCCTGCTCCAACAAGGCGCGTATGGCGTGCCCGCGATGCCCGACGGCGGCCGTCATATCTGGAGCGAGTTCGGCGAGTGTCTGGCCGCATGCGGAGACTTCGAACAGCGTGTCGTATCCGAAGCCATACACACCGGTGGCCGGGGTGCGGCGGATCTGGCCGGGGCAGACCCCCGCCGCCTCGGCCACGATCTGCCCGGCGGGATTGGCCACAGCCAGGTGGCAGACGAAGCGTGCGGTGCGGTGCGGGTCCGGGACGTCGGCCAGTTCGGCCAGCAGTTTCGCCCGGTTTTCAGCCATGGTGGCGTGCGGTCCGGCGTACCGTGCGGACCGCACGCCGGGTGCGCCGCAGAGCGCATCGACGTGCAGCGCGGTGTCATCAGCCAGGACCCACTGTGCGAGCTGCCGCGCGTAGCCGCACGCTTTCTGCCGCGCGTTCTCGGCAGGTGTCATGCCACTTTCCGCGACCGGCCTGACGGCTGGGAAGTCGAGCAGGGAGACGAGTCGCAGGCGGAGCGGGGACAGCAGCGCAGCCAGCTCGCGCGCCTTGTGTTGGTTGCCGGTCGCCAGCACCAGCGTTGTGACGGCAGAAGGAACCATGCGCCGCATCCCGTACTAGAGAATCGCCAGCGGATCGCGCCGCTGTTCGAGCGTGCCGCGCGTCACCCCGGCCCGGTTGGCGGCCTGGAGCGCCGTCCAGACCTCCCGTCCGGAGACGCGCCCGTCGATCAGCTCGCGGTACAGACGGACACAACGGCGGACCGCGTCGGGAAGCTCCTGGGGCAGGAACTCGACGCGAAACTGCCGCACGCCCAATCCCAAGAGCTGCTCCACCACCTCCGCACCGCTCTGGGCCGTGCCGTTGAACAGCGTGTTGCGGCAACCGACGTCGGCCACCAGCAGATGCCGGCTCCCCACGCGGTCGCGCAGCTGAACCACGTGCTGGTCACACGGTCGGCCGCAGTTCGTTCGATTCGTACCGGGCGACAGCACCGCGCAGAACACACAGTGCTCCATGTGGAACATGGGCATGTGCTGGTGGACGACCACCTCCAGCAGATCGGTGTTGGCCCAGCGCGCCATATCGATCAGCTGCTCGCGGTTCAGATCGTACGATACGGTGACGCGCCGCGCGCCCTGTTGCTGCAGGTAGGCGGCCGTCAGCTCGTTGGCGGCGTTGAGCGAATAGTCGGTGACGCACGGCACGTGCCGGCTGGTGAAGAACTCCAGGCCGGCCAGGTTCCGCACGAGCATGCCATCGGGCTCGTAGCGCGCGAGCGCCTGGAACATGCCGGACTCCCCCGGCTTGTGGATGCGCGGCGTGGCCAGGTAGAGGCGCGTCGGGCCGCCGCGCGTGATCGCTGTGGCCTCCTGGCATGCGCGCACATCCTGGAATTCGCCATACACGAGCGGCACATCGAGCTCCAGCACGGTCTGCACCTGAAGGAGCGAGCGGCACAGCACCAGCAGCTGGGGCGGGGCGGGTGGCTCGGCCGGGCGTTGCCTGTCGCGTTCCTGGATGTCGCGCCGGAGCTGTGGCACCACCGGCACTGCGCTCAACCGGTACGGCGGCCGCTGCGCGGCCGTGCGCGCTGCGTTGAGCTGTGCCACCAGATCGCGGCGCACCTGGCCCAGGACGCTCAGCGGAACCATCGGCTCCCCGTCGATCGACGCCGTGAGCTGTTCGAGCGCGAACCCGCTGCCGCCGAGTCGCCCCAGCTGCTGGCGGAGCGTATCGACAGTGAGCGGGTGTTTCGTGGCGGCGGCCAGCGGGTCGGAGCTGCAACAGGTGATGGCGGCCAGCCCGGGCCCCTGCGCGCACACCTGCAGCGGCTGCCCCACCTGCGCATCAACATGGACGGCAAGCGGCACGGCACGTCGCGGCAGGTCCCCCGTGGTGTAGGACTTCCGCAGCCGGCGGGAGAGTGCGGGATCGTCATTCTTCCAGACCTTCTGGCCCGGCCACACCTGGCGGGCATCCACCGACTGACCGTGAAACGTGAATTCCACCAGGCCGGACGCGATCGGCCGGTCCACCGGCTGCCCCGCCTGCCACACCCGGAAGACGCGGCCACCCTGCTCCTGGCCCGCTGCCCGGTCACCTTCGAACACCAGCCCGTCCCCCGCTTTGACCGACCGCTGCAGGTCGACGCGGACCCGTCCGCGGCGGACGTCGCGCACCGCGCCCACCAGCACGCCCCGCTTGGCCGAGCTGGTGGCTGGCACCAGTGCCTTGTGGTCGCACCCGCGCAGCCAGCCGACGGAGAACCCGCGCGAGAAGGACAACTCCATTTCCTCCACTTGCTGCGGAGAGAACGCCAGCGGCGTGCCGGACCGGGCGGCATCGATCGCCTGCCGATAGTGCCGCGTGATGTTGGCCACGTATTCGGGGGTCTTGAGTCGTCCCTCGATCTTCAGCGCGGCCGCCCCCGCCGCAATCAACTCCGGAACCAGCGCATAGGCGGCCAGGTCCTGCGGACTGAGCAGATACTGCCGATCCCCCAGGTCGACATGGCGGCCATCGCAGATCAGCGCGTACGGCAGCCGGCAGGCCTGCGCGCACTGGCCGCGGTTGGCGCTGCGGCCGCCGAGCGACTCGCTGGTCAGACACTGGCCGCTGTACGCCACACACAACGCCCCATGCACGAAGACCTCCAGCTGTACTGCCGTCTGTGCGTGGATCATCGCGATCTCGCGAATCGACAGCTCGCGGGGCAGGACCACCCGTTCAATGCCCAGCTGCTGGACCTTGTTAATGCACTCCGCGCTGGTGAGCGACATCTGGGTGGAGGCGTGGATCGGCAGCTCGGGCGCCACCTGCCGGACGACCCGGACCAGCCCCAGATCCTGGACCAGCACGCCATCCGCACCGGCCTCGGCGATCCTGCGCACTGTCGCCTCCAGCGACTCCAGTTCGCTGGAAAACGCCAGGATGTTGATCGTGACGTAGCCGGCCACGCCGTGCCGGTGCAGGAACGCCAGCAGTTCCGGGAGCTCCTCCAGCGCGAAGCTGGCCGCGCGCGCCCGCGCATTGAAACCGGAGTCGAGCCCGAAGTAGATGGCGTCCGCGCCGTTGGCCACCGCCGCTTTCGCGCAGTCCCAGTCTCCTGCCGGCGAGAGCAGTTCCACGGACTTCTGCGAAGAAGCTGCATCGACCGTCATTCAATCGTCCAGAGCGTCAGCGCCTCGGCGTCCTTGACGAACACGCGGTTTCCCGCGATGACCGGGTAGGCATAGGCAGAGCCCGCGGCAACTTGGTAGCTGGCCACCTGCTTGAACTCCTTGTCACTGGGCTCAAAGACCACCAGGCGACCGGCGGGAGCCAACGCGAACAGCACGGAGCCGGCATCCACGATCGATCCGAACCCGCCTCGTCCACCTCCCCCGCGGCCACGTCGGCCTGTGCCCGCTTCTTCCTTGGGTCGCGGCGACGGCGCGGCTGGCGCTCCTGCGTCCAGTGGCGCAGTCCACGCCATCTCGCCGGTGTCCGCGCGCACACAGAAGATGGAATTCGTGCCCGAGAGCCCGAAGATCAAGCCGTCCTTGAGCACCGGCGAATTGAAAACCACAGTGGCGTCCGAGTTATTCCAGAGTTGTTCGGTCTCGATGCCGTCGGCGGTTAACGTGAGCTTCTCGGCGGTCGTACCTTGCAGGGCATAGATGAGCGTCTGGCCGTCGATGATCGGAGTCGCTGCATTGTACCGGCCCTGTGTGAAAGGAACTTGCCACAACAGTCTGCCATCGGCCACGTTGATTGCCACCATGTTCTG
>DAISIS010000251.1:0-8209 GCA_036821925.1 Pirellulaceae bacterium | reverse complement strand
GTGCGGACGGGCTGGTGACCGGCGTGGGGACTGGCACCGCCCTGATCACCGTTCTGCACGGCGCGGCCGAAGCCATCGTTCCGGTGTGTGTGGTGGTTCCGCAGTCCGGCCCGGCGCAGATCGGAATCGGCGGCGGCATCGTCGAAGCTGCCGGCGGCCTGCAGGTGGCGGTCGCGCCCGGAGCGTGCGCACAGGACGCGACTGTCGCCGTCGAGCGTCTGGACGAGGCGGACCTGCCGCTGGTTGTACCTGACTACCTGGCATACGCGGCGGCGTTCGAAATGGACCTGGGCGGCGTGTCCCTGCGTACTCCGGCGCAACTGGCGGTGGCGGTGCCGGCCGACATTGCGGCTGGCAGCACGGTCTACTTCCTGCGCTACAACGTCCGGACCGGTCCGGAGGGCAGCCCGCATCCGTTGTGGGAGTTTGTTGCGGCGGGGGTGGTCGACGCCGACGGACTGGCGCGGACAACGTCTGCGCCGGACGCGGGCATCAGTGAGGGCGGTCGCTATCTGTGCGCACACTACGGCCTCGGTCCTGCGGCCGTCAATCTGCTCGTCAGGACGACCGGCTACCTGGGCGCGCGGGATACCGTGGCGTTCGTGGCCGGCATGACGACCGGCGTGCGCATAGCGGCCGGGCGCTCTGTGATGCCACTGGTTGTTCCCAAGCAGGCGACGCTGCAGGTCGCGGTCTGGCAGTATGCGGCCGCTGGTGTGCCGGTGGAGTACACGGCGACTGTATCACTCGATGATGGAGCGGGTGAGGAAACCGAAGGAACGCGTACGGTGACGGTGGAAGTGCCGGTGCGGGCGCCGGATTATGCGGGTGCGGTCCTGAGCAGGATCACGTTGGACGGCGAGAGTGACCCGTTGAGTGTTGTGCTGCAGGGGAGCGGTTTCAGCGAGGCGACAGACGTTTTGTTCATGATGGGCGGTCGCGAGGTGTGGGTGCCGCGTGCGCAGTTCCTCGAGTCCACGGATAGCACGATCCGCGTCCCTGTGCCGGACGACATCATCCTGGGGCTGGCAGATGTGACCGTGGTGTCTGATCAGGGCAACAGCGATTCCGGACGCATCCTGTCGCCTGGCGGGCTCGGTTTCACGGCGGTCGGCGCAGAACTGGGGGTCGTGGAGTCCGGGACGGACGGTGGAACCTTCTACAAGCGGATTGCGCTGGGGAGCGAGGCGTTTGACGTTGTCGCGACGTGCGACAACACGCGGGTCTACATCTCGCAGATGGAAAACGCGGCGCACGCGATCACGGTCGTGGATGCCCTGACGCTGGAAGTTGCGCAGCGTGTGACGTTGCCCACAGCGGCCTGGCGTCTGGCGGTCGACCCCGCCAGCAACTACCTCTTCGCCGCGAGCAGTGGGCAGCTGATATATGTGGTTGACATCAGGTCCGACTCGCCCACCTTCCACCAGGTGGTCGGCCGGATCACGCTGCCGCACGCGCGGATGGCCAGTGACGGACTGGCCGTCAGCCCGGACGGGCGACGACTGTTCGTTTCCACCTATGAGCAGGTGCATGTCGACGGGCACATCGTCGTGGTCAACATCGATCCGGCCGATCCGGCAAGCGCGGCCTGGCCGGTCATCGCCGATCTGCACCTGATGCTGCAGAACATGACGTGGCATCCGGGCGAGATCCGGCCTGTGGACGCCACCCGCGTCCTGGTCACTCCGCGGCCGTATCCCACGCTCAGCCAGCCGTTTGTGTTCCGGCTCACGGCTACCGATGCGGACGCGAGCGATTACGATATCGGCTTCATCCGGACCGGGCTGGACCGGGTGGAACCGTACGATGGAAGCCTTGATCCGAACATGATCGCGCGGGCCATTGAGAATCCGTGGGACGTGGCCGTGCTGCCGGACCTGTCATATGCGTTTGTGTCCGATTTCGGCCGGCCGTTGCCGGAGGGCTACTATCGGGTGCAGCGGAGCGCCAAGGTCGGTGTGATTCGCGACCCGTTCGGCCTGCAGGGCACGCCGCGCTTCATCGGTTCCATCGCCGGCGTTCCCAACGGCTATGCTGGCGACATCGCGCTGGCACCCGACGGATCACGTCTGTTCGTAACCTACCGCGGGACCCGCGAGATCCGCGTGTTGGACGTGGCCGAGCTGCGGACGGTCAGCGAGGGACTATCGCCTCAGGAACGCATTGACACACCGTTGGACGAGGTGCCCGGAAACCACATACTCCGCGGGGTGATCCATACGCCAACCTTGCCGTTTGGGCTCGCCATGCAGACCGTGCGCCAAGCGCCTACCGTGTCGATTGCGGGCAACTCGGACCATCTGTCCTGGCAGGACAACGACAGCTTCACGCTGACCGTGACAAATACGGCAGATCCGGCAGCTACCGACCGCGCCGTCAACGTGCATGTCGAGATTGCCGGCCAGGCAGCGGACTTCCTGGTGGACGGTGCCGGGCAGCCGCTGCTGCCGGAGTATCAGCAGCGGCTGGCACCCGGTGAGCATCTCACGCTGGACATTGTCACCCGTGCGCTGCTGCCGAACGTCCAGTCTTACCTGTGGGACCAGCTGTTGGGCGCCCGCTTCCACGTGACGGCCTGGGAGTCGACCACCACGCCCACCCCCGGCTCGCTGCTGCTGGGAGAGACTTTCTTCATCTACCGTCACCTGGATGCGGCCGATGCAGACCACAGTGACGGTAGGATCTCGATGATCAGCGCCCTGAACGACGGCACGGGAGCCAACACCGTGCAGCGGTTGCGCAGTCTGGAATTGCCGACGGAGGCAACCGTGTTGCCAGGTCTCGAAGTTGACGATCCTACGCACTTCCAATATGTCGGCGGCTCCACGCCGCACCTGGTCTTCGACCCCCACGCGGCAGGCGACCTGACCGCGCACTTGCGGGTGAAGCGTCCGGACAACGGCGCGGAGATCGGAACCCTGACGCTGGTCGGCACCGGCGTGGCGAAGACCCGCATCAACGCCAACACGCAGGGACTGGTGGCTGTGCTGGATTCGCTCGCCAACCGCACGTCCTTTGCCAGCCTGGTGAGCAACGGCGTGGTCAACCCCATCCTGCTCACCGCGGCGGAGCGCCAGGTATGCCAGGACAGCGCGGACGTGGCCCAACGGGTGAAGGCCCAGATGGAAGAGCTGGTGCGGGCGTTTGGAACCGGACTGGAAATCGTGGACGAAGCGGCCACACCGGTCGCGGATAACACCATCCTGATTGACTGGCAGACACGCGCCGCTCCAAACTCCCAGGGCTGGTGGTCCGTCGGCGACTCGTCACCTGGCGGCGGCATCGATGACGACGCCCGCTTGAGAACGCTGTATAACAAACGCAGTCGCTTCAACGCCACACAGCTGGAATTCATGCTGACTGAGGCGCTGAACCGCAACCTCTCCAGCCAGATCGAGGTGTATGTCGACAATCACATGGAGTGGATGGGAGGTGATACTGGAGCCCAGGCAAGTGACGGCCATCCCTTGAGTGTGTCGGCGACGCAGCTGGTAAACATGCTGGCGACGACGGCCGTGCACGAGGCGGGCCACACGCTCGGACTCGTCCACACCGCCCAGTCGTCAGGTGCTGCGGTGAGGACCGAGCTGCAGTTCGTTTTCGTCGAAGGGGGCACGAGCCAGTCCTCGTTCCAGCTCGTGTTCGACGGCCAGACGACCGGTCCGATCCCGCAGAATGCCACGGCGGCGGACATCCAGTCAGCCTTGCAGGCACTGCCGAATCTCAACGCCAGCGTGGTCACGGTCGCGAATTACGGGGTGCCTGGCGAATTCGACGTGCAGTTCGTCGGTGACCTGGCGGGAGTCGACGTACCGGCGCTGACATCGCCCCCGGTGCTGACGGCAGCCGTGACGACACTCCAGGAAGGGACCTCCGCGGTGGACGCAGTGCAGGGTATCGTCCTGAGCGGCGGCTTGCCCGGCGACAAATTCCGGCTGGCGTTCCGCGGGGACGAGACGGTTGAGATGCCGCGCAATGCGTCGGTGGCGGATGTCACGGCGGCCCTGGAGCAACTGCCTTCGATCGGGCCGAACAACGTGGTCGTGACCGGCACTCTCGGCGGCGGCGAGTATTCGATCCAGTTCACCGGCAGTCTCGGACGGCAGCAGGTCGAGCCGCTGGTGGGAATCGGCGGGCCACACGTGAGCATCGAAGCGACACATGACAACGACGGCTGCATACAGATGGTGTACCCGCACGAACTCAACCACAACAACGTCGCGGGTCGCACCGATACGACGCACCAGGGAACGTTGGACGTCTTCGGGGACGAGAGGTTCCAGCCCGGCTTGACGGCCGAAGCGTTGAAGCTGGCTCTCAAGATGGATTGGACGGAGGCGGACGCGCTGACGGCCTTCGCGTATTACGTCCGGTACATCGCGGACGGTGGCTTCGGCAGTTGGGACGGCGTCTCGCCGCTGGATTTCGGGGACGTACCCGGCGTAGCGGGACCGCAGATGCTGGTCGACGACAGTTCGGGAGGGCTCCTGCTGGACACGCTCGATTTCGGCAGCGTGTTGCGGGACGGGCGAGGTGGTCAGCAGCAGGTGGAGACGATCCGCATCTGCAGCAGCGGGACGCAGCCACTCGTTCTGCACCGCGTGCAGGTGGTGGATCCGGCGGGCGACTTCTCGGCGGCCGTGGTTCCCAGCGGCACGGTGGTGCCAGCCGGTCAACAGCTGGCGGTGTCGATCACGTTTGACCCGCGTTCATCTGGCGGCCGCCAGGCAGTGCTGGTGGTCGAGACCAACGATCCCGGCGCAACGGCAGCCATCACCTTGACCGGGTTCGGCCTCAGTCCGGCGGGCGACGCCGTGGTGACACCGGGCCAGTACAATTTCGGCGGAGTGCGTCTCAACGAGCTGCCGGTCTGGCAGCCGGAACTGGTGACGATCACGAATCAAGGTGCCGGGCCGCTCTCAATCTTGGACATCGTCGTGGGGGAGGGAAGCGAGGAGTTCTTCCTGGGCAACCTGCCGGCCAGCCTGAGCTTCGAACAGCCGCTGGTGCTCGCGCCTAGGGAGTCACTTCGCTTCGATGTCTTCTTCGACGCGCAGGAAGTCGGATTGCGACGCGGCCAGATCCACATCTTCACCGACGATCCGGATGGTCTGCTGGAGACTGTGACCGTCATTGGCACCGGGCTGCCAGATGGCCCGGCCCGTGTGGATTGGGGAGACGACTATGTGGCCGTGCGCTACATGCGGGACGAGTCGCTGTTGGTCGAGCGCGCCAGCAGCGCTGCCGACGGTGCGTACCCGCTGCGTGTACCGGCGGGTACCGCGTACGAAATCACGGTGTTTGACCCGGCAACGGGACTCCTTGGACGCCGGGTCGGTACAGGCGGGGACGGCAGCCAGCCCTCTGAACTGTTTGCTGTGGCGAGTCGCGCAGCGGACAGCGACGGTGACGGACTGCCCGACGACATCGAGGGGGTGATCGGCTCCGCCAGCGACAAGACGGACACGAACCGCGACGGGATCGATGACTTCCAATCGCTGGCGCAGGGCATCGATCCTGTGAGGCCGAACTACGCTTCCCTGCTGTTCAGCTCAAACAGCGCAGTGACTCGGTCGGGCGTGTACACGTCCGGCGACGAGACGCCGCCGGGCGGTTCGGCCAGCACGCCGTCTGCTGGTGGACCGCCGGCGTTTGTGCCGGGCTGGACGCCCAGTTACCCGCCGCCCGCTGCCGACGATGCTGGCGACGGAGGGTCGCTGCCCGTCGGGATCGTGAACGGCACGTTCGACACGGCGGATCCGAACGCCCCCGACTACGGCTGGAAGACGCGCGGCGACGGCCGCGTGGCGGGCGGGGCGGGGACCATCGGCGAAGACGCACTGTACTTCAGCGGTCTGTCCCAGTCGTTTGTCGTGCCCGAGGGGGTGACCTATCTGCGGTTTGACATCGTCGAGCTGGAACTGGCTGCGCAGCCGGGTCAGCCGCCCGATGTGTTCGAAGTGGCGCTACTCGACCGCAGCACAAAAACGCCCCTGGTGTCGGCGGCATTGGCGCTGGGTCAGACGGATGCCCTGCTCAACATCCAACCGAACTCACGCGTCTTCTTCGGCCCAGAAACAAGCGTGCCGGGTGTGGCAGACTCGGGGGACGCTGGTTCCTCAACCTTGCCCTGGACCATTCAGGTTGACCTGCGAGGGCTTGCGGCCGGGACGGAGGCGACCCTCTGTTTCGACCTGCTGGGGTTCGGTGCCGACGAGAGCCGTGTGGTCGTAGACAACATCGTCTTGGCGGAGGAACCGCTCCCGGTGCTGGAGTTCCATCTGGAGCCTGTGTCCGATTCGGGCGCCATTGGGGATGATCTGACCAACGTCACGGTCGTCACGCTCTCTGGCACGACGGACCCGCTCTTGTCGGTCGAACTGGACCTTGACGGGGACGGGTTCGACGACGGCCATGCGGTTGCGGACGAGCTGGGCAGTTTCTCGTTCGTGGATGTCACGCTCGGTGCGGGCGCTCAGACGGTGCGAGTGCAGGCGACGAACGAGTTTGGAGCGACGGTGGCGGACCGGCTGCTGGTGCTCGACACCCTGCTGCCGGTGCCCGCGCTCATTGCGCCGGCGCCCGGCTCGGAGGTCACGGCCGATCCTGGATACGTGGACATACAGTGGGCGGATGAAGGCCTGGCGGGGCTCGCCCCGGACACGTTCCATGACGGCGCGGTGACGGTGGCGGGTGTTGCTGTCACGCATCGGGAGGCACTTGGCGGAAACGTGTACCGCTATTACTGCGCGGGGCCGCTGCCGACAGGCACGATCGCGGTCGCTGTCGCCGCCGGGCAGGTTGTGGACCGCGCGGGCAACGCCAATGCGTCCTACGAGACCGCGTTCGCATACCATCCGCCGGTGGCGAATCTGGCGCCGCACGTCGATCTGAACGGTGCGGCGGATGGCCTGGATTTCGCCGTGACGTTTGTGGAAGGCAGCGCTCCGGTGCACCTGGTCGCAGCCGACCTGTCGGTGAGTGATCCGGACAGCCCGCTGTTGGCCAGTGCCACCCTCACGCTTGTCGACGCCTGCGACGGCGTGTGGGAAGGGCTACTGGTCGATACGGCCGGCACCGCCATCACGGCGTCGTACGAGGCAGCAACCGGCGTGCTGCAGCTCTCCGGGCCGGACACCCCCGCGGCTTACCGGCAGGTGCTGCAGACGGCCGCCTATGTCAACAGCTCGCAGTCCCCGTCGGCTGCACTGCGCCACGTGACGATTGTGGTCAGCGACGGCCAGGCTGCCAGTGACCTGGCGACGTGCGTCGTCACAGTCGTACCGGTAAACGACGCTCCGCTGCTGGATCTCAATGGTCCCGACGCGCCGGGGACGGGGTTGACCACCACGTTGCCCTGGGACGGGGCAGCGATTGCCCTCGTGTCGGCTGACGCCAGCTGTGTTGATAGCGACAGTGCCGCATGGACAGCGTTGACCGCCACATTGGCTGGTTCGCTGGAGGGCTGCGACGAAGAACTCTCGGCGGACACTTCAGGCACGGCGATCACCGGCACCTACGACGCGTCGCGTGGCATCCTGACGCTCGCGGGGTCCGATACGGTGGAGAACTACCAGCGCGTGTTGCGATCGCTGAAGTACACGCACTCTGCGGCCGTGCGCGAACCGTTCACGCGCGAAGTGCACATCGTTGCCTGCGACGGAGCGGACACGAGCGAGCCGGTGGTGGCGACAGTCAACCTGACAGGTGGCACGGTCACGATCTGGGGCTATGTGTACGCGGATGTGAACAACAACGGCGTGATGGATCCGCCCGAGTTGGGGCTGCCCAACGTCCCGCTCAGCTTGACGGGCACGGTTTCGGATGTGCAGTGGACGCGCGAGGACGGCTCGTTCTCGTTCGGCTACCTGCCCGCTGGCACGTATGAGCTGGCCGAGATACAGCCCACAGCGTTCATTGACGGCATCGACTCGGCGGTAGGACCGTGCCCGGGCTGGGTGGAGAACGATCAGGTCCATGGAATAGTCCTGCAGCCGGGTGCGACGGCGCGTCTTGATTTCGGCGAGCTCGGGCTGCACACGCAGTTGATCAGCAAACGGCTGCTGCTCGCGTCGTCCCCATCCTCGCTGGTGATGATCCACGACATGATGATCGACGGTGACGAGTGGATTGGATTCCGTGCCGACCAGACGGGCACCCTCGAGGCGTCGCTTGCGCCCGAGGCCGGTGAGTCTGTGCTGGAACTGTA
>DAISIS010000250.1:0-8210 GCA_036821925.1 Pirellulaceae bacterium | reverse complement strand
CCGACCGCCACCTCCTTCTCAAACACCTGCACGGTCCGAGTCCCCAGCCGCTGCGTCAGCCGGTACGCCGTGGCCAGCCCCAGGATCCCGCCGCCGATGATCGCAAAGTCCGATGTCTCCAAGGTATGTCCTCCCTCAGCATGGTCCCCCAACGCCGCGGCGGCCAGACACGCACCACGCCACGTGTCTCCTATCCCTCCGCCAGAGGATGCTCGCGCGCCGAGCCACGGGCGGTCGGATGCCGGCCGCAGCGCTCTTTCCCAGCGTACTGGTTTTCCGCACGCCCGGGGAGGGCCGCCCGCCGCGGATCCGGCGTTGGCCCCGCGCCCGACCGGTCCCGGGCCGGGTTGGCAGTTGCCAGGTTGGCTTCCGGTGATGACAATGCGGTGGACGCAAGGCGTGCTGGTCGGCGCGCAGTGGTGACAGGCGGGAGCCTGGCGCGCATCGGGCCGGCAGAGGCATAGGCAGGAGGAACAGAGCATGGCCGTGGATCTGACCACATCGTACCTGGGGCTGAAACTCAACAATCCGCTCGTGGTCGCGGCGTGTCCACTGACCGGCGCCCTCGAGACGCTGAAAAAACTCGAACACAGTGGGGCGGCGGCGGCCGTGCTGCCGTCGCTGTTTGCCGAACAGATCGAACACGACGAGACCCAGGAAGCGGGACTGTTCGAGTCGCACAGCGAGTCGTCCCCGGAATCGGCCGGCTTCTTTCCGGAACTGTCGAAGTGGCACACCGGTCCGGAGCCGTATCTGACGCACATTGCCGCATCCAAACAGGCTGTGTCGATGCCGATCATCGCCAGCCTCAACGGATCGAGTGACGGGTCGTGGATCCGCTATGCGCGGTTGATCGAGCAAGCCGGTGCGGACGCGCTGGAGCTGAACATCTACTTCGTGCCGACCGATGCGGGCGAACCGTCGGACGCGATCGAGCGGCGTTACGTGGAGCTCGTCGCGGCGGTGCGGCAGTCGATCGCGATCCCGCTGGCCGTGAAGATCGGGCCCTACTTCAGCAGCCTGCCGCACCTGGCCGCACAATTCGTGGCGGCCGGCGCCAACGGCCTGGTGCTGTTCAACCGGTATCTCGATCCCGATATTGACCTGGATTCGCTCCAGATCTCACCCGACCTGGTGTTGAGCGATCGGCACGAACTGCGGTTGTCGCTGCGGTGGATCGCCACGCTGCGCGATCAGCTGCGCGTCTCGCTGGCGGCGACCAGCGGCATACACTTCTCGGAGGATGTCGTGAAAGCGCTGCTGGCAGGCGCGGATGTGGCCATGATGGCCGCCGCCTTGCTGCGGTACGGTCCCACCTGGCTCGAATCGATGCTGCGGGAAATACGGCGCTGGCTGGAGAGCAAGGAGTATGCCAGCGTGGCTCAGCTGCGCGGCAGCATGAGCCTGCGGAACTGCGCCGACCCGAGCGCTTACCACCGCAGCAACTATACGAAGGCGCTGAGTTCCTACACCAGCAACGTGATCTGACGGCGGACCACGGCGTGTGGGGCCGCGGGCAGCGGCGGACGGGACGGGCTGCGCCTACTTGCGGCGCTCGTATGTGCCGACCAGTTCGCCCGTCGCCAGCACGTGCCCTTTCAGGGCGGCCAGGAGTTCTTCCTTCGACAGGCCGGGTGCCAGCTGGAGCGAGGCGTCGAGCGCGTAGAGCTTGAAGTGATAGTGGTGGACGCCATGGCCCGGTGGCGGCAGCGGCCCGCGGTAGCCGATGGTCTGCCCGCTGGGCCAGGAGTTCTTCCCCTGCAGGGCAGCCACCGGGCTGGTCAGGGTCGCGTCGGCTGGCAGGCCGGCGGGCAGCGCCCGCCGGTCGGCGGCCAAGCCGTAGATCACCCAATGGACCCAGGGCGTCGGCGTCGGCGCGTCGGGATCGTCACAGATCAAGGCCCACTCGCGGACCTCCGGCGGCGCTGGATCCCAGGCGAGCTGGGGTGAGCGGTCCTGCCCCTCGCCGGTGCACACCTTCGGTATCGGCTGCCCCGGCTGGAACGCCTCGCTGGTGAGACGGATTGTCATGGCACCCTCCTGCACCGCCGGTGCGCCGGGCGGCGGCTGCCGGTCACAGCCCGCGGCGGCCATCAGCAGCAGGATGACCCCCGTATGCCAAGCTAGACGCGGGACACTCATGGCTAAGCGGTCAATCCAGGAAGCCGACCAGTTCGGCGCTGCGGCTGGGTTCCTGCAGCTTCCGCAGCGCGCGATCTTCGATCTGGCGAATCCGCTCCCGAGTGACTTTGAAAATCGACGCGACCTCTTCGAGCGTATAGTTGTAGCCGTCCCCGAGCCCGTACCGCAGGTTGATGATCTCGCGCTCGCGATATCCGAGCGTCTGCAGCAGGTTCCGGATGCGGCCCTGGAGCATCTGGTGGCCGGCGCCGTCCGCGGGCCCCTCGTAGTCCTCTTTGGACAACAGGTCGGCAAACTTGCTGTCCTCGCCCCGCCCCACCGACTGATCGAGGCTGGCGGGCATCTGGCGGATGCGCAGGATCTGGCGCGCCTCCTCGACCGGCAGGTCGGCCGCTTTGGCCGTCTCCTCGACCGTCGGCTCGCGTCCCAGTTCATGGTAGAGTCGTCCGAAGACCTGCTTGACGCGCGCGATCACCGGCGCCATGTGCACCGGCACCCGGATCGTGCGGCTCTGATCGGCCACCGCCCGCGTGACCGCCTGGCGGATCCACCACGTGGCGTACGTGCTGAACTTGAACCCGCGCCGGTACTCGAACTTCTCCACGGCCCGCATCAGTCCGGCATTGCCTTCCTGGATCAGGTCCAGGAAGCTGACGCCCCGATTGCGGTACTTCTTGACGATCGAGACCACCAGCCGCAGGTTGCCTTGGGACAGCCCCTTCTTGGCCGCCTGGTACTCGGCCAACGATCGGCGGAGGCTGGTCAGACGCCGTTCGATGCCGTCGGGCGTGTGCTGGGTCATCCGCAGCAGGCGGCGCAGTTCGCGTCCCCACTTCTCCCGGTCGGCGGCGGAGCCGGACTCGATCGCCTCCAGCCACTGGCACAGTTCGGCCACCCGTTCTGCCACACGCACAAAGCGCGGGAACATCGCCTCGAAGTGCTCCATCCGCAGCCCCAGTTCTTCAACCAGCCGCGCGGCGCGGTGACGGCGGCGAACCAGCGACTCGCGGGCCGCCTGCCGCCTGGACTTCGTTACGTTCTTCGACGCCATCACGCGGTAGTCTTCGCGATTGCGCTCCAGCAGCACGGCGAGTGTGCGCAGATTGTGGGGGAACCGCCCCATGATCTGATGCTTCTCCAGCTGATCGCTCACCGACACCTGGATCGTTCGATCGAAGGGCAGTTCGTGCGCGTGGACGCGCTGGAGCGTCCGCACGGCTGAGCGGATGACGAAGGCCACCTCCAGCAACTCGCGGCGGAACCGCCGCCGCGACAGCTCGACCTTGCGGGCCAACGCCACCTCTTCCTTGTGCGACAACAGCGCGATCTTGCCGATCTGGTTCAGATACAGACGCAGCGGGTCGTCGGGCCACGTGATGTTGTCCGCGGCTACCTGCGCGCGGTCGTCATCCCAGGCGGTTGACGCGCGGCGCGTCGCCCCGCCGGCAACGTCGTCCAGTTCGCCGTCGAGATCCAGATCGCCGTCCAGTTCGACGTCGAAATCCAGATCCGCATCCAGATCCACATCCAGTTCCGCATCGAGGTCGGAACCGTAATCCGAGGAATCCACGGAATCCACAGAGGTCTTGCCCGCCTCGCCGGGCACCGACGCCTCGAACTGCTCGTCCTCAGCTGAATAAGTCTCGTACATCAGCACACCTGAATAAACCGTATGTAACCCGCCTGGGAGAATATTCCACGCCCCACGTACCCAAGCGTGGCACCTGCGAAAGAAACAGCAATCAAGCCGCGGAGTGTATGACGCGACGCATCCCGCGCCATGCGGCGGGCGGGTGAAGGACCTCCCATCATGCCCTTCGACCAACAAGTATACTCGGGACCGGGGCTTGCGGCCAGAATCAGTATGTGCTAAACGCGCCCTGCCTGCCAAGTGCAAACCGGACATTCTGAATAGCGAGCAGCGCGTGATTGGGCAAACCCGACGGACGATGCCGCAGGTGCTCAGGAGGCGGCCGCTGCCGCCCGTCGGGCGGTGCCGACATGACCCGGCCGGCTGGGCGCAGATTCCCCGCCATTGTCGGCCACTTTGCGGGTCGCTAGAGTCCATTACGGTACGCCGCCCGTCTGCCGCCACACCGCTCAGCCCGCGGGATCGCCCCCTGGGGCGCGAGCACGAAATAATGAGACGTGCGCCGACTGTGATCTGGAGCGTCAAGAAAGAAACAAGCAAGCCATCAAGAAAGGACGTGCCATGCAACTTCTCGTAACTCCGACCCGCGTGCCGCGCCGCGCCGGGATGCTCCTGGGAGTCCTGGTGCTGGCCGCTGCGGCAGTCCAGGCCTGGGCCCAGGCACCTGGATCGGACGGCGAGGCAGCCGAATACGCCGAATCGCTGTCGCGGGCCTTCCGACAGGCCGCCACCAAGGTGCTGCCCACCGTAGTCACCATCAAGACGTCGGCCAACGCACGCCAACTGCCCGGCCGGGGCGGCATGCCGGAAGGGGCCAATCCGTTCGAGGGGACACCCTTTGAGGAGTTCTTCGGGGACCAGTTCGACCGGTCGATGGTGCCGCGCCGTGAAGGGCTCGGGTCCGGAGTGATCATCGATCCGGAAGGCATCGTGCTGACGAACAACCACGTCGTGGCCGGCATGGACAGCGTGAGCG
Source organism: Pirellulaceae bacterium (assembly GCA_036821925.1). Lineage (GTDB taxonomy): Bacteria > Planctomycetota > Planctomycetia > Pirellulales > Pirellulaceae > JAAYDI01. The sequence goes on along the minus strand of DAISIS010000250.1, from coordinate 3,441 downwards.
TGGAGTTGTCCGATGGCCGCGAACTGACGGCCAGCGAAATCAAGACGGATCCGGCCAGCGACCTGGCGGTGCTGCGGATCCCGGACGCCGGCCGACTCCCGGCCGCCGTGCTGGGGGATTCTGACCAGCTGCAGATCGGCGACTGGGTGTTGGCCGTCGGCAGCCCGTTCGGGTTGGAGGAGACGGTCAGCGCCGGGATCATCAGCGCCAAAGGGCGGTCGTTGCAGGCGGCCGAACGGGCACAGTTTCTGCAAACCGACGCGGCCATCAATCCGGGCAACTCGGGCGGGCCGCTGGTAAACCTGCGGGGGGAAGTCATCGGGATCAACACGGCCATCGCATCGGGCAGCGGCGCGTATCAGGGGGTGGGCTTCGCGATCCCGGCCAACCTGGTCAAATGGGTCTCTGAACAGCTGGTGCGCGAAGGACGCGTGCAGCGCTCGTACTTGGGGGTCAAAGCGCGCGCTCTGACACCCGATATCGCGGAACAGTTTGGCGGCCAGGTGGGGCAGGGGGTGCTGGTACAGGAAGTCATGCCCGGTTCGCCGGCCGACGACGCGGGACTGCAGTTTGGCGACATCATTACCATGCTGCAGCAGGTCCCGATCCGCGGGCCGGGAGACCTGCAGCAGACGGTCGAGAAGATCGCTGTCGGCACAGCCGTGACCGTGACCATTCTGCGCGATGGCCAGCCGCAGGAGGTGACGATTACCCTGGAGGACCTGCCGGCCACGGCGGCGGAGGAGCGGGTTCCGGGACGCGCACCGCAGCGCGCTCCGGCTGCGACCGAGATGGAGAAGGCGATGGGGATCTCCGTCCAGGACCTCACCGCGCAGCTGGCCGATCAACTGGGCTACAGCGAACGCACGTCCGGCGTGCTGGTCACCGCCGTCGACGGCAGCGGGCCGGCGGCTGCGGAGGGGATCGCCCGCGGGATGCTGATCCTGAAGGTGCGGAAGACCGAAGTGCTGACGGTCGAGCAGTTCCGCAAGGCGCTCGAATCCGAGTCGCTCGAGCGTGGCGTACCGCTGCTGGTCGCGACGCCGAACGACCAGCGCCTGGTCGTACTTAAGAGTTCCCGCTGAGCACCGGTTGCCAGACGCGTGGCCGCACCGGCCGCACCGCGCAGCGCACGATCGACGAGCGCTCGATTGACTAGCGCTCGATTGACTCCAGCGCTGACCGTGCGGCGGCGCGCACGTCGGGATCGGCATCCGACAGCGCCTCGGTCAGCGCGGGGATGGCATCTTCGGCATCCGATGCCATCCCCCCCAGCACCGTGGCTGCCCAGCGCCGCACGTCGGGACTGGCGTGATCCAGCGCCTCGCGCAGCGCCGGCACCGCGGGACGCCCGACGCTCAACAGCACGCCGGCCGCGGCGCTCTCCAACACCATGGCTTCGCGGAGCCGGTCCATCGTCTGCTGGTCCCGCACTTCTTTCAACTGGGCGAGTTCCTGTTGCGCGTGGCTCAGTTCTTCCTGGAGCACGGTCACGTCCGAGAACAGCGACGCGTGGATTTCCCGCGCTGCGGATAGCTCGGCTTCCAGCTCCGCCGGATCCGCTTGCGGGGCCTGCGTCCCGCCCTCTGGCTGCTCCGCATCCGCCGCCACCGGCGGGTCCTGGCTGAGCGACGCCACCGCCAGCATGACAGCCTCGTCATAGCGCGCTCGCAGGTCTTCGAACTGGGCCGTCTTCTCCTCCAGCTGCTGCGACAGCGTGCGCAGCCGCTGCGTCTTGTCGTCCAGCATCGCCTCCAGCAGCCGGATCCGCTGCTTGGTAATGTCCGCGCTGCGGGCCCGCTGCGCGCTTGCCTGGGCGGCCAGGTCGACATACGAGACCGCGAGTTCTGCGGCGGGGTCCTCCTCGGCCGGCGTCAGGCCGGGGAAGCGGGTGGTGGCCGAGTACTGGTAGATTCCCAGCAGCGCGACCAGGACGATCAACAACGTGGCTGCGAGATAAACTGCCAGCGTGAGTAGCCCGTTTCTCTCTTCCACCAAACACCTCCCATCCGGTTCAATTTTAGCTGCGGCGCACAAGCCGGGTCAACGATTCCCAGCCCGCCGGGCACGCCCCCGCGCGCGCCGGCGCGCCCCACTGGGCATAACCGGCATCTCCTGCTACACCTTCGCATGTGGTTGGCGCACAGCGGCCGCCCTGCCAGGCACAACGAGCGGGCCACCACACGCCGCGCGAAGCAAGGGGTGCAGATGACTGCGAACAAGCCGATTCACGCCGTCGTGTTCGATCTCGACGGACTGATGTTCAACACGGAAGACCTGTACCAGGACATTGCCGCCGAACTGCTCCGCAGACGCGGCCAGGAACTCACCGCGCCGCTGCTGGCCGCCACGATGGGCGTCCCGACCCCCGTGGGGCTGCAAATCATGATCGACTGGCATCATCTCGACGCGACGGTGGAACAGCTGGAAGCCGAGCAGGACGCGCTGTTCCCGGCGATGCTCGACACGCGGCTGGCCCCGCTGCCGGGCCTGCTGCCGCTGCTCGATGCACTCGAACAGGCGGGCATCCCGAAGGCCGTGGGCACCGGCAGCCGGCGGTCGTTCGTCGTCGACGTGTTGTCCCGCTTTGACCTGGAGCCGCGATTCGAGTTCCTGTTGACGGCCGAGGATGTCGCCCGCGGGAAACCGGACCCCGAGATCTACCTGACCGCCTGTCGACGGCTGGGCTGCCCACCACCGCGCGTGATGGTGCTGGAAGACAGCCAGAACGGCTGCCGCGCCGCCGTGGCCGCCGGCACGTTTGCGGTCGCGATCCCCGCGCCCCACAGCTGCCACCACTCGTTTGACGGCGTGTGTCTCGTCGCCGATTCGCTGGCCGATCCGCGCATCTACCAGGCGCTCGGTCCTGCAGCCCAGGCCTCCCGGCCGGTCCCGCGCCGCTGACCGCTGCGCCCCTCCGAGGTCCGGTCAGCTGGGAACCGCCCCCGCGGCGCTGCCGCTAGCCGCCCGGCACCATCCAACTGAGCACGGTGGCCTGCAGCAGCGTCAGCAGCCCCATCAGCGCTGCCAGGATGACGCTGTGCCAGAACACGAAACGCAGGATCTGGCTCTCACCGCCCGGCTGGTTCGTGGCGGCCGCCGAGACCACGATGCTCTGCGCATCGATCATCTTGCCCATCACCCCGCCGGTGCTGTTGGCGCCGCAGATCAGCACGGGATTCAGACCGAGTCCTTCGGCCGTGACCTTCTGCAGGCTGCCGAACAATGCGTTGGACGAGGTATCGGAGCCGGTCAGGGCGACGCCGAGCCAGCCCAGCATGGCCGCGAAGAACGGATAGAGGACGCCGGTCTTGGTGAAGGCCAGCCCCAGCGTCACGTCCGTGCCGCTGTAACGTGTCGTGTATGCGATCGCCAGCATCGTCGCGATCGTGAACAGCGGCCAACGCATCCGCGCCAGCGTGGCAAAGAAGACTCGCACGA
>DAISIS010000249.1:0-8219 GCA_036821925.1 Pirellulaceae bacterium | reverse complement strand
GAGTTGGTCGCTGTCCGGCAATGTGTTCAGCGTGGCCGACCATTAGGGGACGAGGAATGGGTGGAATCGATCGTGCGCCGATTCGGTTTGGAGTCAACCATGCGTCCGCGTGGCCATCAGAGAGTCCGACCTGTGCCCGAGCAAATCAAAGAGACCTGACCCCTTGGATACGGCATGACCCCTTGGATACGGCAAGCCGTGGCGGCATCGATCATCGGGCTGGTGGGCACAGCGTCTTTGCCAATCGACGCTTCGCCTGCTGAGCCACAGACGCCTTTCATCTACTGTTCCGACCTGTTCCATCCTGCCATGGACCCGGACGACCACTTCGACCTGGCCACCGTCTTCGCGATGAAGACTCTGGATATCAGGGCCGTCATCCTGGACAACCACATCGACCGCCCGACGCAGGACCAGGAGAACGGCGGCGGTCGAATTCCGCTTCAACAGATGATGCACATAACCGGCACACAGGTCCCCTGGGCGATCGGCCTGAAGGAGAAACTGCGATCTCGCAACGATCAGGCGTTGGACGCCGACCCGCGTTGGCAAGGCGGCGTTCAGACAATCCTGTCCGTCTTGCAGCAGTCGAAGGACAAGGTGGTGATCAAGCTGTCGACCGGCGCCGATTTCGCCGCCGCCTTCAATCGCGAACCCGAGTTGATCCGCGCCAAGGTCCGGGCCGTGTATTTGCACGCCGGCAACGGGGCGGGCGGCGCACAGACGGAATACAACGTCGGCTTGGACCCCATCAGTTTCGAACGGGTGTTCGAGTCAGGCGTGCCCATTTACTGGTGTCCCTGCTTTGAAGGGGCCGCGTTCAAACCGCCCCGCGACGGCTACGAAACCTATTTCCAGATCCCCGATCAGGCGGCGATATTCGACGTCTGCTCGCCGGCCGTCCAGCGTTTCTTCGCTTACGCGTTCGCTCGATCGAAGGCCGATCCAATCGGTGTCCTCGCACAAGACTCGCCGAGCCCGCTGCCCGGCGGCGCACGCCACATGTGGTCCACCCCGACGTTGGCACACGCGGCCGGCTTGAGGATCTACCGCCGTGGCGTCGACGACTACGTATTCCTCGCGCCGGACGACGCCGGGCGCCTTGGCCTGTCCGGCCACGAAGTGAAGCCCTTCGAATTCGCTCCCGTCCGTGTGGTTGCCACTCGTGTTGAAGGAGACGACGCGCCGACGGACAACCCGGCCCTCGGCGCCATCCGCGTCGAGCGGGAACCGTCGAAACCAAACGCGATGGTCTTCCGCCAAACGGACCCGGACTACGGGAAGATCATGAATTCCTGTCTGAAAAACCTGTTTTCCCAACTCGGTCGGTGAGGAGCTCCGGGCGTGTCACGCGCGTGCTACGTCCTGCGAAGTCCGACAACGGAAGTCTCACCTGTTCTTGTTCTTGCACCGCCCCACCACCGTCGGCAGTCCGCCGCGGGGCCGGCACGCCTTGCACCCGACGGCGCTCATTGTGGCTGTGCGAGTTGCGCAGGTGAAGGCGCTTGAGAGGTGAATGCCGGCTGTTTTGTGTCTAACGATTGATTTGCGGTTGCCGATAATACCAGGGATAGGGGGGGATCGGAATGCGCAACGACTGCCGGTGCTGTCGAGCGATCACCGTCAGGCTGCCGGCTGCACGTGCGGAACGCGGGTCAGTGTTTCGCATGCGCGGCGGCCGGCTGCGGGCGGTGGTGTTAATGCTGGCAATGTGGGCGCTTGGTGCGGGTGGTTGCACGCCGTGCGCCGAATACGTCCGCAACGGCTGGAAGGTCGGGCCCAATTACGGTCGCCCGGCTGCCCCGGTGGCGGAAAGCTGGATCGATGCGGCGGACCAGCGGCTGCGGAGCGAGTCGTCCAGTTACGCTCAATGGTGGACCGCATTCCACGATCCAGTGCTCAACGATCTCGTGCAGTCCGCGTACGAGCAGAACCTGAGTCTGCGCGAGGCGGGATTCCGCGTCTTGCAGGCGCGCGCCCAGTTGGGCGTCGCACGGGGTGAGTGGTTCCCGCAGGAGCAGGCCCATGTGGGCGGCTATTCGGCCGACGGCATGAGTGTGAACACGGCCAATCGCCATCTGACGCAGGAGCGCTGGTTTGGCCAGTGGGATTACGGATTCAGTCTGGCGTGGGAACTGGACTTCTGGGGCCGGTTCCGCCGGGCAATCGAAGCGTCCGAGGCGACGCTGGATGCGTCCGTGGAGGAGTTCGACGACGTATTGGTGACGCTGCTTGGCGACGTCGCCGCGAACTACGTGCAGTACCGGACGGTGGAGCAGCGGATCGCCTACGCGCAGGAGAACGTGCGTGTCCAGCGGCAGATCCTGGAACTGGCCACGGCCCGCTTCAAAGGGGGCCAGGCCAGTGAATTGGACGTGAACCAATCGCAGAGTGATCTGTCCAACACGGAGGCGCTGATTCCGCGGCTGCGCATTTCGCTGCGGGAGGCCAACAACCGGTTGTGCATCCTGCTGGGTGAGCCGCCGGTGGACCTCCACTCGCGGCTGGGGACCGGCCCGATCCCCGCGGCTCCGCCGGAGGTGGCGGTGGACATTCCCGCGGCGCTGCTGGGCCGCCGTCCGGACGTGCGGCGGGCCGAGCGTGCAGCGGCTGCCCAATGCGCTCAAATCGGGGTGGCCCAGGCAGATTTCTATCCGCAGATCCTGATCAACGGCACAGTGGGATGGAGCGCGCAGGATCTCGGCCACCTGTTTTCCAGCCGGTCCTTCACCGGCTCTGTGGGGCCCGGCTTCCGCTGGCACATCCTGAACTACGGCCGGATCCTGAACAACGTCCGCTGGCAGGACGCCCGGTTCCAGGAACTCGCCGTCGCGTACCAGCAGACGCTGCTCCGCGCCAACGAAGAAGTGGAAGAGGGGCTGGTCCGTTTCCTCGAGTCCCAGGAAGAAGTGCAGGCGTTGACGGTGAGTGTCAGTGCGGCCCAGCGGTCGGTGGAGGAAGCGGTGGCGCAGTATCAGGGTGGTCTCACCGACTTCAACCGGGTCGCGGTGCTCCAGGAGCGGCTAGTCCAGCGGCAGGAGCAGCTCGCGCAAGCGCAGGGTGACGTGGCACTGGGTCTGGTGAACGTGTACCGCGCCCTCGGTGGCGGCTGGCAGATCCGCACCCGCGCGCCGGCGGAGACGGCGCTCTGAGCTACTGCTCCGCCTGAAGGTGCTCCGCCTGAAGGTCGACGTGCGGCCTGGCACTGACGTCATGGCCGCGCTGCGGGGGCGTCTTCCGGTCCGTGCTGTTTCCGCTCGTCGGCTGCGAACCAGGTGATCACATAGTAGAACACGGGTGTCAGGAAGATGCCGAAGAAGGTGACGCCCAGCATGCCGCTGAACACCGCGGTGCCCAGGGTCCGGCGCATTTCAGCGCCCGCGCCGGAGGCGATCACCAGCGGCACGACGCCCAGGATGAAGGCGAACGAGGTCATCAGGATGGGGCGGAGTCGCAGTCGGCAGGCCTCGGTGGTCGCCTGGTGACGCGGCGTTCCGGCTTCCCGCTGCTGTTTGGCGAATTCGACGATCAGGATCGCGTTTTTGCTCGCCAGTCCGACCAGCACGACCAAACCGATCTGCGTGAAGATGTTGACGTCCATCTGGGCGAGTGTCACGCCGGCGACGGAGCAGAGGAGGCACATGGGCACGACCAGGATCACGGCCAGCGGCAGTGTCCAGCTCTCGTATTGGGCGGCCAGCACGAGGAACACGAACACCACCGACAATGCGAAGAAGTACATGGCTGTGTTGCCGGCCTGACGCTGGAGCATGGTCAGTTCCGTCCAGTCGTAGGCCATGGCGCGTGGCAGCTGTGCCGTGACGCCTTCTTCCACGCGCGCTGTGGCATCCCCCGAACTTGTCCCGGGTGCGACGCTGCCGGTGACCGCCGCGGCGGAGTACATGTTGTAACGCATCAGCAGCAGTGGACCGCTGGCATCCCGCACGTCGAGCAGTGTGGCGAGCGGTATCATCGCCCCCCGGTTGTTGCGCACCTTGAGTTGGCGAATGTCATCCACCCGCGCGCGGAAACCGGCATCTGCCATGACATTGACCTGCCACGATCGCCCGAACTCATTGAAGTTGTTGACGTAGTACGATCCCAGGTGGATCTGCAACTCGTTGACGACGTCTTCAAACGACAGCCCCAGCGCCAGGCACTTGGTGCGGTCGATTTCCAAATTCAGCCAGGGCGTACTGGCCCGCGAACTATGCACGACCCCCTGCAGTTCCGGTGTCCGGTTCGCCTCGTCCACAATCGCATCGCACACACGCTGCAGTTCGTCGAGCCCCAGGTGGCCGCGGTCTTCAATCATGATCTTGAATCCGCCGGTCGTCCCCAGCCCGTCGATGGGCGGGGCGCCGAAGATCGACACCAGTGCTTCGCGCGTCGCCTCCCGGCAGCGCTGCTGTAGCTGGGCCGCGATCGCGCTGGCGGTAAGCTCGGGCCCGCGCCGCTGGTCGAAGTCCTGCAGCACCACATAGAGCGAACCGAAATTCGGCGCATTGGCGTTCTGGATCAGCGACCGGCCGGAAATGCCCACCGTGTGCTCCACCCCCGGTGTCTCGTGCGCCAGTTGCTCGATGCGTGCCATTACCTCCCGGGTCCGCTGCATGGAGGCCGAGTCGGGCAACTGGACGTTCACCAGCAGGTATCCCTTGTCCTGATCCGGGATGAAACCGGTCGGCGCCCGCGTGAACTCCCAGTACGTGCAGCCGAGCAGACCGCCATAGACCAGCAACGCGATCAGACTCACGCGCAGCAGCAGTCCCACCAGGCGGGTGTAGACGTGCGTGCCGCCGTCAAACAGGCGGTTGAACAGCCGGAAGAACCAACCCAGGGTCACGTCGAGCAGCCAGGTCAGCGGATCGCGCTTGGCGCCGTGCGGCTGGAGCAGGATGGCCGCCAGCGCGGGGCTGAGCGTCAGCGAGTTGATGGCCGAGAAGATGGTCGAGACTGAAATCGTGACGGCAAACTGCCGGAAGAACTGGCCGGTGATGCCGGAGATGAATGTGCACGGCACAAACACCGCGCACAGCACCAGGGCGACTGCGACCACCGGGCCGGTGACTTCGTCCATCGCCCGCCGCGCAGCATCGCGCGGCGACAGCCCCTGCTGCAGCCAGCGCTCCACATTTTCGACGACGACAATCGCATCGTCGACGACAATGCCGATGGCCAGCACCAGCCCGAACAGCGACAGGTTGTTGAGCGAGAACCCCAGCCCGGCCATGACGGCGAACGTGCCGATGATCGCCACGGGCACCGCCACCAGCGGGATCAGACTCGCCCGCCAGTTCTGCAGGAAGATCAACACCACCAGCGCCACCAGAATGATTGCGTCGCGCAGCGTCTTGAACACCTCCAGAATCGATTCCCGAATGAACGGGGTCGTGTCGTAGACGATCTGGTAGTCCAGCCCGTCTGGAAATCGCTGCTTCAACTCGTCCATCTTGGCGTACACGCCGCGCGCGGTCTTGATGGCGTTCGAGCCAGGCAGCTGATAGATCGACAGCGCCACGGACGGCCGGCCGTCGAGCGTGCAGGACTGGTCGTACTGCTGCGATCCCAGCTCGATGCGTCCCACGTCCCGCAGCCGCACGACGCTGGCAGACGGCCGCTCGCCCCCCCGCTGCCCCACCTTGACGATGATCTCGCCAAACTCATCCACCTCGATCAGCCGGCCCAGGGTGTTGATGGTCAGCTGGAACTGTTGCCCCGGCGGCACCGGCTCCTGGCCGATCTGCCCCGCGGTCACCTGCAGATTCTGCTGACTGATGGCCGAGACCACGTCGTTGGCGGTCAGGCCGAGGGAGGCCAGCTTGTGCGGGTCCAGCCACACCCGCATGCTGTAATCCCGCTCCCCCATGTACGCCACGTTCGCCACCCCGGCCAGCCGCCCCAGTTCGTCTTTGATCTGGATCGTCGCGTAATTGCTCAGGTAGATGTCGTCGTACCGGCCGTCCGGCGAGACCAGGTTGACGATCATCATCGTACTGGGCGACATTTTCTTGACACTGATACCCTGACGCTGAACCAGCGCAGGGATGACTGGCTGGGCCAGTTGCACGCGGTTCTGCACGAGCACCTGGGCCATGTCCGAATCGGTCCCCAGCTTGAAGGTCACGGTCAGCGTGTAGGTGCCGTCGTTCGTGCACTGGGAGGACATGTACAGCATGTTCTCGACGCCGCTCACCTGCTGTTCGATGGGCGCCGCGACGGTATCCAGCACGGTCTGGGCGTTGGCTCCGGGATAGACGGCGGTCACGAGCACGGTGGGTGGCGTGACCTCGGGATACTGGGCGATCGGCAAGGTGAAGACGGCGACCAGTCCGGCCAGCGTGACCAGGATGGACAGCACGGAGGCGAAGACCGGCCGGTCGATGAAGAAGTGCGAAATCACGGCTGTCTCTCCGAGGATTGTGCCGGCGTGGTCGATTCCGGGCCGCCGGGATTTCTGCCCCGCGCCGGCCGGGTGTGACGCCGGCGATGAGCGCCTTGAACGAGCCCGGTGACCAGCAGTCCCAGGGCGAACCCGCCCAGCAGCGCCCAACGCTTCGCCCCCGGGCCGGACTCGCGGGCGAGGCCGGCGGCCAGCAGTCCCAGGGCGGCGCTGAGCAGGACGGCGCCGCACCACTGCAGGCTGGCCCGGCTGAACAGCGCCATGCTCCCCAGCCCTTCGATCACGTAGAAGAACACGGGGGTCAGGAGCACGCCGAAGAGTGTCACCCCCAGCATGCCGGCGAACACGGCGGTGCCCAGCGACCAGCGCATTTCAGCGCCGGCACCCTGCGCCACAACCATCGGCGCCACACCCAGAATGAACGCAAAGGACGTCATGAGAATGGGCCGCAGCCGCAGCCGGCAGGCCTCCGTCGTGGCCTCCCCGCGCGACCGCCCCTCGCCGCGCAGCTGCTTGGCGAACTCCACAATCAGGATGGCGTTCTTGCAGGCCAGACCGACCAGCACCACGAAACCGATCTGCACGAAGATGTCCATCGGCACGCGGCGCACCGCCACACCGGCCAGCGCACACAGCAGGCACATGGGTACGACGAGAATCACCGCCAGCGGCAAGGTCCAGCTTTCGTACTGGGCGGCGAGGACGAGGAACACAAACACCACCGCGCCGGCGAATACGTACAACGCGGTGTTGCCCGCCTTGATCTGCATGAACGTCAACTCCGTCCACTCGGTGCTCATCGTCCGCGGCAGGTGCGCGCGGGCCAGCTGGTCCAGCAGCCCGATCGCCTGCCCGGAACTCAGGCCGGGCAGCGCCCCGCCCATCACTGGTGCGGCCGGGTACAGGTTGTAGCGGATGATGAACACCGGGCCGCTGCGGTCCCGCACGTCCACCAGCGTGCCCAGCGGCACCATCTCGCCCGATACGTTCCGCACGTAGAGTTGCTGCAGGTCTTCCACCTGCTGGCGAAACGCGCCGTCCGCCTGGATGTTGACCTGCCAGTAGCGGCCGAAGGCGTTGAAATTGCCCACGTACGCCGAACCCACAAACACCTGCAGAGTGTTGTCGAGGTCTTCGATCCGGACACCCAGTGAGCGGGCCTTCGTGCGGTTGACGTCCATGTACAGCTGCGGCGTTGCGGCCCGGAAAAGCGTGGGGACCACCACCAGCCGCGGCTGCTGAGCCCCCTGCTCCACCAGCAGGTCGGCGTAGGTCTGCAACGCCTGCGGGCCGAGCGACCCGCGGTCCTCCACCATCAGTTTGAACCCGCTCGCCATGCCGATCCCCGGCACCGGCGGCGCTCCGAAGACACTGACCGTGGCCTCGCGCACCTGCGCCGCGTACCGCTCCCGCAGCTGGGACATGATCGCCTCGGCGTGCAGCCCGGACTTCCGCCGCACATCGAACGGCTCCAGGATCACGAACATCGAACCGAAGTTCGAGCCATTGGCGTTGAGCAGCAGGGACATCCCCGACACGCCGGTCGTGTGCTTCACGCCGGGAACCTCCCGCGTGATCCGGGCCAGCTGGTCCATCACTTCCCGGGTCCGCTGCAGCGACGCCGAGTCGGGGAGCTGGCAGTTGACCAGCAGCCAGCCCTGGTCCTGTTGCGGGATGAATCCCACCGGATACCAGGTGAACATCCAGCCGGTGACGCCCAGCAGGCCGGCGTACAGGAGAACGACGATCACGCAGGTCCGCAGCAACACAGTCAATACCCACGCATACGCGTGCGTTCCTAGTTCAAAGCTGCGGT
>DAISIS010000248.1:0-8220 GCA_036821925.1 Pirellulaceae bacterium | reverse complement strand
GTTGACTGGGCAGGAAGGCAAGCCGGAGAGCTATTACTTCCCGCCGCAGTACAACAACGTCGACAACAACTTCTGCTACACCTTCATGGGGCTCGAACCGGGCACGACCAAGGCGCAGCTGCGCACGTGCCTTGAGGACTGGCGCAAGGGTGACAACGGGATCCTCGACCTCTCACGCGCCTACCGGCTCAGACGCGGCACCGGCTGGCTGATCCCCCCCGGCGTGCTGCACGCACCCGGTTCGCTGTGCACCTACGAGCCGCAGTGGGGGAGCGACGTGTTCGGCATGTACCAGTCGCTCGTCGAAGGGCGCGAAGTCCCCTGGTCGCTGCTGGTCAAGGACGTGCCCGAGGACAAGAGCCAGGACCTGGACTTCATCATCGACCAGCTCGATTGGGACAAGAACGTCGACACGCATTTCAAGGAACACAACTACCTCGAGCCGATCGTGGCCCAGCAAGGCGCCGGCTGGGTCGATAAGTGGACGAACTACGGCCTGATCGAGGGGAAGCAGTTGTTCAGTGCCCGGGAGCTGACGGTGGAACCGGGCGCGCGGTGCACGATCAAGGATTCCGGTGCCAGCTGCTGGATCACGGTGCAGGGCAAAGGCACGATGGGGAAACTCAACCTGCAGACGCCGGCCATGATCCGGTTTGGAGCGGAGACGGAGGACGAGGTCTTCATCACGTTTGAAGCGGCCAGCGCCGGTGTGGAGATTGTCAACACAGGCAGCGAGCCGCTGGTCGGACTGCGGTATTTCGGCCCGGACACCCATGCCAAGGTGCCCAACGTCGGCGATTACAAGAAGTCCAATTGAGGAAAAGGGTGAACGCTATGTCGAAACGCACCTCGATCGGAACCTGGGCGTTCCTGTTCAATCAGAAAGAGCCGATCGGCTTCGAAGACGTCGTCGTGGGCCTGCACGAGCTGGGCTTCGACGGCCTGGAGCTGGGTGGGTTCGGGATTCATCCGAATCCCGATCTGATGAAGACCCCCGACCAGCGCGCGGCGGTCCGCGATCTGTGGGAGTCGCGCGGGATGGGCTGCAGCGGTTTTGCGGCGGACTTCTGGGGGGAACGGCTCATTACCGCTCCGGACAACGGCGCCTACCTGGGCGCGTTCCGCAAGAACCTGCAGTTCTGCGGCGACCTGGGCATCGCGGGGATTCGCGTGGATACCACTGAGGATCCCTGGGTGCTGGGGGACGTCCCCGGCGAGACACGTCCGGAACAGGTGACGCAGCAGGTGGACTACGACACGGCGCTGCAGCGCGTCGGCAGCACGTGGCGGCAGTGCGCCCAGGAGGCGGCCGACGCGGGCGTGCGGGTGGTCTGGGAGTTTGAACCCGGCTTCGCGTTTAACAAGCCGAGCGACATTCAGCGCGTCCTCGACGGCGTGAACCACGACAACTTCTACATCATGTTCGACACCTGTCACGCCGACAACGTGGCGGTGCACGGGCAGCGCCAGCCGGGTCAGAAGGAAACGCTGCCGGGCGGCATCCGGGAGCTGGCCGAGCGGCTCCGGGGCAAGATCGGCCGGCTGCACCTGATCGATTCGGACGGCACGATCAACGTGCACAAGACGAGCACTCACCCGCCGTTTGGCGAGGGCAAGCTGAATTTCGCGGAGTTCATGCCGGCCATCGTCGCGGCCGGCCTGCCCGACGACTGGTGGACGATCGACTTGTGCTTCTGGCCCAACGCCTGGGACGCCACCGCCAAGTGCAAGGCGGCCCTGGATGAGCTGATCAAGCAATACGGATAGCGTGCTGGCCGGCGCGCCGGCCCTCCGCCGGCGCACCGGCCGTTGTCTGCATACCGCTGGTTACTAACCGTCAGATCGAGGAACCTATGGCAAAACCATTCAACGTCGGCATCATCGGCATGGGCTTCATGGGCCGGACTCATTCGAACGCCTATCGCAAGGTCAGCAACTTCTTCCAGCTCGAGCACAAGCCGGTCCTGAAGACCATCTGTGCGCTGGAACCGGAAGAGAAGCTCAAGGCGTTTGCCGATACGTGGGGCTTTGAATCGTACGAAACCGACTGGCGCAAGCTGGTCGCCCGCAAGGACATCGATCAGATCGACATCTGCACCCCCAATGCCACGCACAAGGAGCTGGTGCTGGCCGCCGCGGCGGCCGGCAAGAGCGTGATCTGCGAGAAGCCGCTGGCCATGAATGCCGCTGAGGCGGAAGAGATGGTCGCCGCGGTCGAGAAGGCGGGGGTGGCCAACCTCGTCTGCTTCAACTACCGCCGCGTACCGGCCGTCTCGCTGGCCCGGCAGCTGGTGGACGAAGGACGCATCGGACGACCGTTCCACTACCGCGCCACCTACCTGCAGGACTGGACGATCGCCTCCGATGTGCCTCAGGGGGGAGCGACCTTGTGGCGGCTGGACATCAAGACCGCCGGCTCCGGCGTCACCGGCGACCTGCTGGCCCACTCGATTGACACCGCCGAATGGCTCAACGGCCCCATCCAGTCGGTCGTGGCCAAGACCGAAACGTTCATCAAGCAGCGGATGCATCAGGACACGGGCAAGGTGGAGCCGGTGAAGATCGACGACGCCTGCATGTTCCTGGCGGTGTTCGCCAACGGCTCCATGGGGACGTTCGAAAGCACCCGCTATGCCCGCGGCCGCAAGAACTACAACACCTTCGAGCTCAACGGCGAAGCCGGCAGTCTGTACTTCGACCTCGAGGATCCCCAGTACCTCGATTACTTCCGCTACCTCGATCCGGCGACCGGCAAGAAGGTGGACAGCCACCTCACCGGCTGGCAGCGCGTACACGTTACCAACGCCGAACACCCCTACATGAAGAAGTGGTGGGTGCCCGGCTGCACGATCGGCTATGAACACACCTTTGTGCACACGATTGCCGACTACCTGCACGGCATCGAGACGGGCACTCCCGCGCAGCCCGATTTCCGGAGCGGTTTGCGCACGCAGAAGGTGTGCGACGCGATTATTGCGAGTGCGGCGAGCGGGAAGTGGGTCGACATCCCGTAAGTGCATGAACTACTTCGCGCACGGCTACCAGTTCATCGAGGATCCCTATTTCCTGAGCGGGACGGCGGTGCCCGATTGGCTGGCGGTCATCGACCGGCGGGTCCGTGCGCGGGCCCGCCTGGCCCGGTCCTGGACGGCGGACCCCGACACGCAGCTGGCGGCTGTCGCCGCCGGCGTCGTACGGCATCACGAGGACGATGCCTGGTTCCACCGCACGCGGGCCTTTGCCGAGCTGAGCCTGACGCTGACCGTGGAGGTGCGCGAGCTGCTGGCCGGGGAAAGCGGGTTTCGGCCGAGTTTTCTGGGGCACATCCTGGTGGAGGTCCTGCTGGACAGCACGCTGATCGCCCAGGACGTCCGGCGGCTGGATCAGTACTACCGGGCCCTGGAATCGATCGATCCGGCGGCAGTCACCCGGGCTGTCCAGCGCATGTCGACAGGATTGGCCCCCACGCTGGAGAAGCTGATTTCGCTGTTCTGTGCCGAGCGGTTCTTGTATGACTATCTGGACGATGCCAAACTGCTGGCACGTCTCAATCGTGTCATGAAACGCGTGAAGCTGCCAGCGCTGCCGCCGGCGTTTCTCACGTTTCTGCCCCGGGCCCGCGCGCACGTGAACGGGCGCTGCACTGAGTTGTTGGCCAGAGAAATGTATCCCGCGATGCCAGGAGAACCATCATGAAATTCGGACTGAATCTGCTGCTGTGGACAGGCGACCTGCACGAAGGGCTGCTGCCGATCCTCGAGCAGCTCAAAGGCATGGGCTACGACGGCGTGGAGCTGCCCCTGTTCAATCTGACGGTCGAGAAATACGCGGTCTGGGGCAAGCACCTGGACAACCTGGGGCTGGGACGCACCGGCGTCACCGTGCGCGGCGAAGAGGATAACCCGATCAGTTCGGACGCGGCGCGCCGCGCGGCAGGCGTGGCCAGCAACAAACGCGCCATCGATTGCTGCCAGGCCGCCGGCTGCACACACCTGGCCGGACCCTACCACTCGGCGCTCGGCTACTTCACCGGTCAGGGCCCCACCGAGGACGAATGGAAGTGGGGGGTCGAGTCGATGACCAAGGTGGCCGAACACGCCAAGCAGGCCGGCGTGACCCTGTGCCTGGAAGCGGTCAACCGGTTCGAGTGCTATTTCCTCAACACGCACAGCCAGCTCGCACGCTTCGCCAAAGCGGTCAACCACCCGAACTGCCGCGTCATGTACGACACCTTCCACTCGCACATCGAGGAGAAGAACACGGTCGAGGCGATCCGCAGTTGTGCCGATGTGCTGGCCCACGTGCACATCTCCGAAAACGATCGCAGCACCCCCGGCTCGGGCAACGTCCGCTGGCAGGAAACCTTCGACACGCTGCACGAGGTGGGCTACGATGGCTACCTGATGATCGAGGCGTTCGGATTGGCCTTGCCAGAACTGGTCGCCGCCACCAAAATCTGGCGCAGGATGTATGACAGCGAGGAGCAGCTGGCCCGGGATGGGCTGGCGTTCATGAAGAGTCAAGTAGCCGCACGATGGTGAGAAGGGCACACGCGGACCAGCCGGACGACCGGGCCGCTGGTGACGGCCGCGATTTGGGCCTGGAGCAATTCGAGGCCGTCACCGACGACCAGGGGATTTCGCTGGATCAACTGAGCCAGGCCTATGCCCAGCTGCTGGGCAAGGGGGAGGATCCCTACGAACCGCCGGCCGCGCCCCGCGAAATGGAAGCGGCCGACGTCATCGAGCAGGTGGAGGACGCGACGCACGACGATGCCTGCGAACTCTGCCCACGCTCGATCGTCGAAGCCATCCTGTTCGTCGGACATCCCCGGAACGAGCCGATGACGGCCGCGCAGATTGCCGCGCTCATGCGCGGCGTGCCGACGCGCGAGATCGACGAGCTGATCGGCGAACTCAATCAGCTCTACACCGCCCACGGCCATCCGTATCACATCGCGTCGGTCGAGGCCGGTTACCGCCTGGAACTGCGCGAAGAATTCTGGTCAATGCGCAACGTGTTCTACGGACGGGTGCGGGAGGCGCGGCTGTCCCAGGCCGCCGTCGACGTGCTGGCCATCGTCGCCTATCAGCAGGGGCTCACACGCCCGGAAATCGACGAACGGCGCGGCCGGCCGTGCGGCTCCCTGCTCAATCAACTCGTCCGCCGCCGGCTGCTGCGCATCGAACGCGGTCCCCAAAAACCGCGTGCGGCGCGCTACTACACCACCGATCGATTCCTGGACCTGTTCGGCCTCGCCAGCCTGCAGGAACTCCCGCAGAGCCTCGAATGAGGACCGCGCAGCGCAGGCAGCGCCCCTCCCCGGCGCTCAGGCCGTGACGTAGCTGTAGTCGTACGGCGCACGCATCGGACGGGCCACGTACTGGTTCGCCTCCGCATCCCCCACGAACGTCTCCTGCACCGGATCCCAGTTCAGCGACCGACCCAGGCGGATGGCGATGACACCCAGATGACACAGGCTGGCTGAGCGGTGACCGACCCGGGCCGGGCAGATCGTCTCCTGACGCGACTTCACACACGCGACGAAATTGCCCATGTGGTCGCTGCTGGCGTACACACGCGGCGCGCTGGCCGGCAGCGGTTCTTTGATCAATGCCGGATCACTGGCCTCCAGCACTCCTCGCGTGACCCAGATCCAGCCCTCGGAACCGATGAACCGGATCCCGTGCTGCTGCCCTGCCGGGTCCTTGACGCCGCCATGCCACTCGCTGGCCGTCGTGCTGCGGCAGGTGTGCGTCACCCCGTTGGCATACGTGTACGTCACGTCATACTCGCTTGCCGCCGTGTACCCGCCGGGGATCATCTCCACCTTCGGCTGCCCCTCGACACGCACCGGCCCGGACCCGTCCAGGTCCAGCGCCCACAGAACGATATCGTTGTGGTGGGCGCCCCAGTCGGTCATCGTGCCGCCAGAATACTCCCACCAGTACCGGAAGCTGAAATGCGTCCGCTCCTTGACGTACGGCACCGCCGGAGTCTGGCCAAGCCAGACATCGTAGTCGAAGCCGTCGGGCACCGGCCCGGCCGCGAACGGCCCGCCCCGCAGCCCCGCCGGGAGCCAGACTTCGACCTTCTCGAGGCGACCTACACGGCCGTTGCGCACCAGATCACAGGCCAGCCGGAAGTGCAGGCTGCTACGCTGCTGCGTCCCGGTCTGCAGCACCCGACCTGTCTCACGCTGCACGTCCACCAGGCGTCGGCCTTCGTCAATCGTCAGCGTCAAGGGCTTCTCGCAGTACACGTCCTTGCCCGCTTGCATGGCGGCCAGCGACACGAGCGTGTGCCAGTGGTCGACCGTGGCACAGATCACAGCGTCGATGTCCTGACGCTCGAGCAGTCGCCGGAAGTCGCTGTAACCCTCCGCCTCGGGAAACCTCTTCCGGCCCTCCGCCAGATGACTGGCATCCACGTCGCACAGCGCCACGATGGGGCCGAACTGCCTGGCGTGCGCCGCGTCCCCCAGCCCCATGCCACCACATCCGATCAGAGCCAACCGCAGCTGCTCACTCGGCGCGTTGCCGGACGCGTCTGTCTGTGACGCTTGCCCGGCACATTCCTCCACAAACCAGGCCGGCAGCGCCGAGGCCACGATCGCGCCGGTGCGCTGCAGAAAACGACGACGCGACAGCAACGGGTGACTCATGTTTCGGCCTCCTCGTGGGTGGTGGGGACAGGATCCCGCTTATGATAGTTGGCACCGAGACCAGGTTCCAGGCGACCGACGCGCGGGCCACTGCCAGATCGCTGTCGCGACATGGGCTGACGCATCGTGCTGCGGGCGGCGGGGGAGCGGCGCGCGCCGGCCACGCCGCGCGGCACTTGTCCGGTCGACCGGGCAACCCCGCGTGTGGCCGTGCAGAAGGGCCCGCGCGGGATCTTGGACCTGCGATGTAAAGGATGGCGTGCCAAGTACTTGCGGCGATCGGGGTGAATACGTACTGACGGATTCCCTGTCTGCTGCTACAATCGCACCTTTGGTTTCAGGTGCAGGGATACCTGTTTCTTCGCAATCGCGACGCGGCATGCACACTGATTTGGTGACTGGACGTTTACGTGGGGGATGGCGCAAAGGCCGTTCGAACAAATATCGATCGTGAATCTATCCCTCGCTGCCGCCATCCTGTTTCTGTTTCGTGCTTGGGGAATCTTGCCCGGTGTCTCGACGTGATTACTTTCTGACGTTGCGCAACGCTCACCCGATCGTTCTTCCCTCGTTGTTGTCCGCAGACTTCGGCAATCTGGAGCGGGAAGTCACGAGGCTGGAGGGCGTGGGGGTGCGTGCGTTGCATCTGGACGTGATGGACGGGGGTTTCGTGCCCAACATCACGTTTGGCTTGCCGATCCTGTCGGCGCTGCGTCGCCTGACGAAACTGCCTCTGGACGTGCATCTGATGATCCGGGAGCCGCAGCGTTACATTGAGCGGTTCTACGAGGCGGGTGCGGACTGCCTGACCGTGCACATTGAAGCGGTGGAGCGGCCGCGCGAGGTGTTGCAGCAGATACGGGACGTGGGGGCAGCGTCTGGGATCGCGCTCAATCCGGCCACCGACATCGCGACACTCGACGGGTGTCTGGATCTGTGTGATCTGGTGCTGGTCATGAGTGTGCCGGCCGGGTTTGGGGGACAGGAGTTCCACGAGGTCGCCCTGGACAAGCTGCGGCACGTGAGCCGGCAGGTGAGTGACGCGGTGTTTCTGGAAGTGGATGGCGGCATCAACACCTCTACCATTCGCCGCTGTGCCGTGGCGGGGGCTCAGTTGTTCGTGGCGGGCTCGGCGGTGTTCGGAAGCCCGGATTATGGGGAAGCGCTCAGGCAGCTGAGCCGCCTGGCAGTGGTTTCTGAGTGAGGTGCGTAGCGAGTATGTTACGGATTGTTCTGGTCCAACCTGGTTCGACCGACTTTGACGACCAGGGGCGCATCAAGGGCTCGTTGGATATCCCCTTGAGTGTCAATGGAACGGGGCAGGTTGCCCGGATCGTGGCCGAGTTGGCTGAGGAGCCGATCGAGGCTGTGTATGCGTCGGCGTGCGAGTCGGCGTTGCAGACGGCGCAGGCCCTTGCGCTGGACCGCCGGTTGAAGGTCAAGTCGGTGCCGAAACTGAAGAACTTGAACCACGGTCTGTGGCATGGGAAGCTGATCGACGAACTGCGGCAGAACCAGCCAAAGATCTATCGGCATTGGCGGGAAAACCCGGAGCT
>DAISIS010000247.1:0-8236 GCA_036821925.1 Pirellulaceae bacterium | reverse complement strand
CGCCGGGACCGATCGTCACTGGGGTAGAAGAGCTGGCCGCCGAAGTCGGGCTGGATGTGCAGTGCACCGGCGTCGACGTGCACCCGCACCTGGAGTTCGGTATCGCCGACCCGCAGCTCAAGAGCCAGGTGACCACGTTGTACATCCAGGAGATGGCCAAACGCGGCTGCCACGGCTATGCCGCCTTCTACCTGAACGCCGCGCAGGGGGATGCCGAACTGGCGCAGACCAGCGACGCAGCGTGCGCGTCCTTTACGGTCATTCGCGATGCGTTGGCGTCCCACACGGTCGAACAGCGACTGGAATGTGCCCAGCAACAAGACGCCTTCCGCCGCCTGGTCCGCTGACGCATCCGGCCGAGCTGCGGCGCGGCAGCCGGTCACGACAGGATCTTCATGAGCTGCCGCACCCAGTTGCCGTGCAGGATGGACTCCACAGCCGCTTGGCTGTAGCCGCGCTGGGCGAGTAACCCGGCCAGTCGCTGCAGGTCCGCGATCGAGTCCAGATCGCGCGGGCACTGCTCGCGGCCATATCCGCCGTCCAGATCGGAGCCGATGGCGCAGTGCCGCGTGTCTCCGGAGAGCTGGCAGATGTGGTCGATATGATCGGCACAGTGTTCGATTCGCACGTCCGCCGATTCCGGAGTCGTCGTGCCTGGAATCCAGTTCGGGTACAGCATCCAGGCATCGCAGGCCACACCGATCACGGCGTCGCGCGCGATCAGGGCCCGGATCTGATCATCGCTGAACTGGCGGCTGCCGGGCACCAGCGCGCGGCAGTTGTTGTGGCTGGCCCACACGGGCCCGTCGAACAATTCGAGGGCCTCCCAGAACGCTTCGTCCGTCAGGTGAGTGCAATCGAGGACCATGTTGAGCTGCCGCATCTGTCGCAGCAGATCGCGCCCGAGCGGCGTCAGTCCGCCGCTGGCGCCGGTGCCCGGCGCATACCGACCGGGCCCGTAGTGCGCCGGGCCAATCGCCCGCAGCCCATATCCATACGCCCGCTCGAGATGAGCGGGTGACAGGAGAGAGTCAGCGCCTTCGAGGCTCAGAACGTAACCGATCGGAGCGTGATCGGAGGGGGCATCCTGCCAGAGGGCGACGTGCCGCGTCAGGCTGTCCCGGTCGACAATCTGCACCAGGTGACCGGCCTCCTCCATGGCGTGATACCAGGCCAGCTGCCCCTGCGTGACGGCCCAGGCGATGTCGGGACTGTTCCAGCCGGGCAGCCTGCTCCCCGGCTCGACGTAGCGGGCGATCTGTGTGGCGACACAGAGGCCGATCTGCCCCGTGCGCATTTCGCCGAACGTGAGCACGTTCTGCCCCCGATCAGGCTTGTCGGTCAGGTTCTGCTCGCGCTGGCGGACTTCGTCCAGCGAGCGGGTCAGATCACGATTCCACTCGAGGGCGTTCATCGCCAGGTCAAGATGTCCGTCACAGATCAACATGACTGTACTGCACCGGTGGCAGGCCTGTGGGTGAAGTGAAGCGTCAACGTGCACTCATGGTATCGTGCCGCCCACCGAGCGTCCAAGAGGTGGACGCGGCACAACCCGGTCGGCGGCTGCTGCACCGCCGGTGCCCGGCCGGGCCCGGCGATGCCCCGCGCTGGTCGCGCCGCCGCGGTTACCACGGCTTGAGCTTCCAGCCGATGACTACGCCGAGCCCGAAGGTCCACAGAGCGACCACTTCCGGCCGTTCCCGCGCGTACTCCTTGAACACAGCCAGCACGGCCTGGGGCGCAGTCAACTCGCGATCGGCCAGGATTTCCCGGTAGCGGTCCGCTTCGGTTGGTGGGGACAATGACTGTGACATAGCGCATTCCTCCTCGAGTAAGAATTAGCTGATGCGATCACGTACGCGACTGTCCTGCGTCACCTGGGTCAAGGTGTCCTTCAACCACAGGACGTTCTTGTGCAACTCTGCCCTGCTGCGTTGGACGACGGCCAGACCACGCTTCGCCAGGTACCAGCCGAGCCAGGCGGCACCGGCCGCCAGCAGCAAACCGGCCACGCCGGCAATGAGCAGCGACACGGCACCCGACAGCCCGACTCCTTCCCAGAGTGCGGCGGCCAGGGTCATGAGCAGCACAATCACACTGCCAAAGACCAGGCTGACGCTGGCGACCAGCAGACCGGCGGGGAGCAGCAGTGACCGGATGCCCTCCTGCGCGTCCACCTTGAACAGCGCGACCTGCAACTCCAGCAGATCAACGAACCGGTGGAACAACTGCGCAAGACTGCGCACCGTCGTGACCGGTGGTGCCGATGAGGATCCGTTGTGTCCATTCATTTCCGCTTCACCCACCATCCCAGAACGACACCGGCCGCGACCGCCGTGATGACGGATGCCACCGGATGGGCAGCCACCCAGCCGCCGGTCCGCTCGACTGCCTGACTGATGAGTTGCGGGGGGCGGGCCGTCGGCGGTGCGACGCTGACGGCCGGCACGCGCGCCATCCGGTGGCGCGGAGAATCGGAACTCTGGTTACAGCGACTGATCATGCGTATGAGCTCCCAATCTGTGTCGTTATGGGCCCATGGGGTTCAGGATGGCGGGTGGGCGCGCCGCTCGCCCGGGTGCGCCCCGTCCGCACCCCGCTGCTGTCCTAGGTGGGACAGCGCGGTGCGCACCGCAGCCTTGGCAACCAGTTGAAACAGCGTCCCGGCCATCCCGCGTGGCGGGCTGCCGGACGGATTCGCCAGGGCGACGAGCTGTTTCCGCTGTGCCAGCTCGAGCAGCGTGTCGGCATCCGGACGGATCACCTCGACGCGTTTGGGGACGAGCAGGTAGCCGACCGCCGCCGCGGCGCCCACGCACGCCCAGGGATACTTGCGGACGTAGACGCGCCAATCGATCATGCTCTTGGCAGATTCCACGACATCATCCACGTCCTGAACGAGTTGCCCCCGCAGGCTCTCCATACGGCTGCGAATCGGCTCGGCTGAACTACTCATGCTGGCACCACCACGCGACTTGCAGGAACGGATCGGCCACTACTTGCCTCGAGCCAGCAATCCCACCACGACACCGGTCATCAGCCCGATGCCGAAACAGACCGCCAGCGATTCGACAGGGCGGCTGCGTACCAGGCGTTCGGTCTGATTGTAGCCGGCGCGTGCCGAGTCGACGGCTCGCTCTGCCGCCTGCTGTGCCGTCTTCGCGACATTTAACGACTGCTCGACGACCGCCTCCTTGGCCCGTTCGGCCAGCGTGCTCACACCCGCCGCCGCATGCTCCAGGAAGGTCTCCACTTCACCGCGTGCTTCGCCCGTCTTCTCTTGGATCAACCCGACCAGATACTCGATGTTGCCCCGAGCTCCTTCCAGGTCGTTGTCGGTGAGTTGTCCCCAGCGCTCGCGCACCTTGCCCTTGATCTGGTTCCACGATCCTTCGATTGTCTGTTGATTGACCGTCATGTCTCATGTCCTTGTATCAGAAGAAACGAAATGGTTGGTTTCCGCTCTGACCTGTAGCAAGGGGAGTGCCAGAACCTGGAAAAACGCCGCGCGGCGGCGTGCGGCTTGATGGGACAGTGCCACTTCGAGTCACAGGTGATTCGCGGCAAACCGCGCTGAGCGCCGGGCGACCAATCATCGCGTGCCGTGCGGCTCGAACGGTCTGCCCGATATTGGGGAGAATCCTGGACGCCTGTGTCGTCTTCCCCTTGCTCAAGCGCGCAGCGCGCTTATTCCCGCGGCGTCAGACTCCAGCGTGTGCAAACGAGCGAGATTGGCACGTGACTTGCAACTCGTGACTTGCAGATGGTCGGCGAGCATCAGGCAACGACGAGTTGCCGCAGCGACTATCCGGAGCCAGACCGCGGGCGGCAGCGTGCCGTCCACCGGCTCTGATTCGAAGACTTCCGCAAGAAAGAGAAGGTACGACCATGTTGACTTGGGCTCTGCTGTTCTTCGTCATCGCCGTGATTGCTGCAGTCTTGGGTTTTGGCGGGATTGCAGCCGGTGCGGCCGGCATCGCGAAGATCCTGTTCTTCCTGTTCCTGGTGCTGTTCGTCATCAGTCTGGCCGCTCATGCGCTGCGCCGACCGGTTGTCTGACCCGGGCGCTGCCTGCGTCCGCGACGGGACCGGGCCCGCATGCGCACAAGCTGGCACAGCCCCCGGCTGACCGCTCATCTGGCGGCAGCCACTGGCTGATGGGGGCTGACGTGTTTGAGTTGCAGATTCGTTGTGATGTCAGAGGTGAGGCGCGAGGGCGTCCAGCAGACGTGTGACCTCGCGCTGCAACTCGTCGACCACCGGCCGTGCGGCGTCGAGGCCGGCCGACTGGGCGATCCCTTCGAGGCGCCGCGCGCGATCGACCACCTCGGACGCCCCGAAATTGGCCGCCAGCCCCTTGAGGCTGTGCGCCGCGCGCAGCAGTTCGGCAGCGTCGGCCGTATCGAGGCACTGCCGCATCACATCCACCAGTCCCGGCGCATCTTCGCTGACCATTCGCACAAGCTCGCGAAACAGTTCTGTATCGCCTCCCAGTCTCTGCATTGCGCCGCGGTAGTCGATCACCGCCGTGCCCGCCGCGCTGCCGCTGGCGGCGGCGCTCGTGGGGGCGTCAGCATCGGCCAGATCGCTCTGTGCGAGGGTTGGCAGCTGCGACCGCGCATCGAGGTCTGTCGCCGGCGGCGCGGCGAGTTGCGCCGACGCGGGACGCTGGGCGAAGCTCTCCACCAGCTCCACGAGTTGACACACGTCGAGGGGTTTGGACAGGTAGGCATCCATGCCCGCCGCTCGACACGTCTCGCGATCTGACTGCGTGGCGTGCGCGGTCAAAGCTATGATCGGCGTGCGTTGCTGCCGGGCCTGCTCCCACCGCCGGATGGCAGTGGTCGCCTCGTAGCCGTCTACGACGGGCATCGTGACGTCCATGAGAATGATGTCAAATGCGGCCTGCTCCACTGCCGCGATCGCCTCCGCCCCATTGGCGGCGACCGTGATGCGATGCCCGCGTCGACACAACACGCTGGTAACCACCTCCTGATTCGCCCGAATATCTTCGGCCAGCAGGATGGAGAGGGGGCGGGGCGCAGCCTGCGATAGCCAGGCCCCGGGCCGTGCGGCGGCCGCGGGCGGTTCCAATTCCAGTTCCAGGACCTGGCGCACGGCCTGCCGCAACAGCGCCGGCGCGATCGGCTTTTCGAGCCAGGCAACTGGCGGCACCATGCCCGCCGCGTCCCGCTCCTGATCGCTCCCCTCGCTGCCGGCATACGCCAGGAAGATCGCCGGCGGGACCTCCCGCAGCGCGGCGGCCAGCCGTTCCCGCAGCGCCGCTGCGCTGCCGCCAACCGTCGCCAGATCGACGATCACCAGCCTGTACGGTTGCCCTTCCGTCTCGGCGCGCAGCAACCGGCCGATCAGGTGATCGGCATCGACGGCCACGTCCACAACCAGTGTCAAGCGCTGGAGCATCGACTGCAGCGTCTGGCGCGTGGCCGCGTGTCGCTCCACGACCAGCGCGGTCAGCCCGCCCAGCGCGGCGTCATCTGGCGCGGTCCCGGCGTCATCTGGCCTGCTATCGTCACCGTCCCGGGTCAAGGGCAGCTGGAACCAGAAGCAGCTGCCTCGGCCCAGCGTGCTCTGCAGGCCCAGCGTGCCGCCCATGCAACGCACCAGTTCGCGACAGATGGGCAGCCCCAGCCCGGCGCCCCCATGCTGCTGCGCGGCGCTCGCATCTGACTGCATGAACGGCTCGAAAATCTGCTGTTGGTCCGCCACCGTGACCCCCTCGCCGGTGTCGGTGACGGCCAATCGCACCTCCGCCACATCAGGCCCCACCTTGCCGGACGTGACCGACACGCTGACGTCCCCCGCCGCCGTGAACTTGATGGCGTTGGCGATCAGGTTGACGAGCACCTGGCGGATCCGCAGCGCGTCGCCCAGCAGCCGATCCGGGACGGCCTCGTCGACATCGTACAGCAGTTCCAGCCCTTTCTCGCGCGCTTTCGGCGCCAGCGTCCGGACAGCTTCGTCCACCACATCTCGCAGCCGGATGGGCGCCGGATGAATGGACAGTTTGCCTGCTTCGATGCGGGAGTAGTCCAGCAGGTCGTTGAGCAGTGCGAGCAGTGCGTCGGCCGAGGACCTGGCGGTGCACAGCCAGCCATAGATGGCGGGCGGCAACTCTTCGTGCAGCGCCAGCTGCAGCATCCCGAGGATGGAGTTCATCGGGGTGCGCAGCTCGTGACTCATGTTTGCCAGAAACCGGCTCTGCAGGCGGCTGACCGCTTCGGCCTTGGCCCGCGTTTCCTGCATCTCCCGCTCGGCCTTCTTCCGATCCGAAATGTCTTTGGCTACCGAGGACGCCCCGACGATCACCCCCTCGGAATCCACGATCGGTGAGACCGTCAGCGAGATGTCGATGACTTGTCCGTCCTTCCGCTGGCGCACCGTCTCGTAGTGGTCGACGCGCTGGCCCCGCGCAATCTGCGTCATGATATCGGCGAAATCGTTGCGCCGGTCTTCGGGCACCAGGATCGAGACGGGCTTGCCAACGATCTCGTCTGCGCTGTATCCGTAGATCCGTTCCGCGCCGCAGTTCCAGCTGAGGATGGTGCCGTCAAGCGTCTTGGCGAGGATTGCGTCGTCGGATGATTGCACAATGGCTGCCAGGCGCGCATTCTGTTCTTCAATCTGTTTGCGCTGGGTGATGTTCAGGCAGACGCCGGACAGCCGTCGCGGGGAGCCGTCGGCGTCGGCGTAGACGGCCCCGCGTCCCTCCAGCCATTGCACGCTTCCATCCGGCCGGCCCACGCGGTATTCCAGCCGGTACTCTCCCCCCACCTCACGCAGTTGCTGGAACGCCTCCGCCACTCGCACCCGATCCTCCGGATGCACCTCGCGCAGCATAGCCTCGAGCGTGCCCGCGAACGTGCCGGGTGCGAGCCCCTGGATCTGCTCGAGTTCCGGCGACCAGGTCACCGACCCGCCGTCGAGGTACCATTCCCACGTCCCCATGCCGCCGCCCTGCAGCGCGAGTCGCAGTCGCTCCTCGCTCCGCCGGATCGTCTGTTCTGCCTTGCGGCGTTCGAAGAGCCGTCCCAGCTGTTCGCCGACATTACACGCCAGCGCGCGGAACTCGGCGTCGATCTCGACCGGCTGACCCGAGAAGAACTCCATGATCGCCACCACGTTTCCGCCCATCGTGACCGGCAGCAGAAAGGCGCTGGCGATCCCGAGTCGTGCCGGGTCCGGGAGCCAGGCGTAATCGGGGGACGCCGCGACGCTCGCCACCGTCAGCGGTCCGCCGGCCTTCCACGCGCGGCCCACCGCCCCTTCGTACTGGGCGAACCGCAGCCCCCGGGATGCCAGCCGCAACGGTTCGAGCGCGGCATGCGGGCTCGTGTACCAGATGTCGCTGGCCACCAGGTACTGCCCCGCACCGTCGCGGAAATAGACGTGACCGGCCGGCACATTGACGATATCGCACAGCGACTTGAGACTGGCGCCCAGCGCATCGCGCAACGACTGCTGCGAGGCGGACAGCGCTGTGGCCTGGTGGAGCAGGCGGGATTCCAGCACCTCCTTCGACCGCCGCCGCTGCATGCGCCGCCAGACGTCGGCCATCCCGGCCGCCACCCAGATGACACCCAGATCCAGTGCCCGGTTGACCAAGATGATCCACCACTCCGTGTCCCCCTGCCGCGGCGAGACAAACCAGCCGGCCAGGATGAGCAGGCTGCAGATCCCGGCCGTGATGTAGGTGGCATGCAGATGGCGGAGGGGGACGGCCGACAGGACGGCCGCAACATACAGCGCACCGGCCGCAATGCCCAACGGGGTCAGGCTGTCGATGACGAACACCGCGGCAACAATCATCGTCGTTCGCGTCACCGGGACCGCCAGCAGGTCGGTCAAGGGGGTCACTCCCCAGCGATACAGCTGACGTGCAGCGGCGCGCAACCGCCGGCAGTGTCCCGGCAGCCGCCCCCGTCGAGGCGGCCTCGGACCGGCAGACGCTGGCTGTTCATCCACGGATGTATTCACGCGGTGGAGAGACTCCCTGGTCTAGTGTGGTGGTCTGGTGTGGCAGTCTGATGAACACCCCGTTACGCCGCACCGCATTGCAGTGGGCTACGTCATGGCAGCCGAGGTCATTGTAGCCGGGGCTGCGTGCGGGGGCGAATGCGGAATCCGCCAGGTTGTATGCGGGCGCTGCGCGCCGGTGGTGCCGCCTGGCTGTCGAAACCCAGGCGAATCCGTTAGGATGGCGGACACGCGGGGG
>DAISIS010000246.1:0-8248 GCA_036821925.1 Pirellulaceae bacterium | reverse complement strand
ATGGCCGCGGTTGGCCAGCAGATCATTCCCGCCACTTCGCAGGCAGCACGCGTCATGCCCATTCCCGTCCACCTCATCACCGGTTACCTGGGCGCCGGCAAGACGACGCTTGTCAAGCACCTCCTGGCGACGCCACCGCTGTCTACCCAGCGAGTGGCGCTGATCGTCAATGAGTTCGGATCGTTGGGGATCGATGGACAGCTGCTCGACCAGGCGGCCGAACGCGTTTTCGAGATCAGTCGCGGCAGCCTGTTCTGTGCCTGCATCACGACCGATCTGCTCGGCACCCTCGAAACGATCGCGCGCGAGGTCGGGCCGGACACGGTGCTGGTCGAGGCCAGCGGGGTTGCGCAGACGAGCGACCTGCGCACCCTGTTCGACACGCCGCAGACGCGGGCGCAATTCGCCGTGCAGGCGAACCTGTGCGTGGTGGATCCCCACTTCACCAAGGTGCTCCCCTATTTCAAGGCTCCCCGCGCGCAGGTGACGTGGGCCGACGGACTGGTCATCAACAAGACCGATCTGCTGGGGGAGACCGGGACGCAGCGGCTGGCGGCCCTGCTGCGGGATCTCAATCCCCGGGCTGCGCAGACCTGCGTGGCACACGGCCAGGTGGCGTGGGACTTCGTCCAGGCGCTGCGGCACGTTCCCTGCCCGGACCCGATCAGTACCGGTCCGCCGGAAGAACTGGCGACCTGCTCGCTGCTCGGACGCACGGCCGACCGCGCCGCGTTTCGCGCGGCCTTCCGCCGGGTCCAGGACCGCCTGCTGCGGTTGAAAGGGATCGTGGATTTCGGCACCGGACCGGTCCTGGTCGAGAGTGTCTTCGACATGCTGGGAGAACGACCTTTCTCCGGCACCCGACCGCGGTTTGGAATCACGGTGATCGGCTGGAAGATCACGGCGGAAGAGCTGACGCACGCCTTCGCCCCCGCGCTGCACGCCACCAATGTCTCCCTGGTGCAGCTCAAGCAGCTCTAGCTGCCGACCGTCGGGCGGCGCGTGGTGGGTCAGTCCAGCCGTTGGCACTCGACCGTCGCGAGGTCCAACCCGAAGCCGCTCGACTTCTCATGCTTGCCGACCAATTTGAGCATGATCGTGTTGGGGCCCTCTGCCAGATCGACGGCGCCCAGACTCACCAGCCCGCTGGTGGCGCGCTCCGCGGCATACAGATCAATCTGCGGTCCGGCTGCCAGTTCGTTGCAGAACAGCTGGACCTGCGCCTGCGCGGGGCCCTTGACGGCCTCGATGGAGATCCGGTATTTGCCGGCTGCCGGCAAGGTGCATTCGAGCGCGATAAACGGCGCTCCAAACCAGTCCGTCTCACCCGCCTGCATGCGTAGGAAGCTGGTGCGCGTGCCCGCCACCTCCTCGTCCATTTTCGTGAGCGTGGCGTGGCGGAAGGTGAACGCCCGGATCGGCACCGCCCAAGCCGGCTTGAACACGATGCGCTGCGGATCGACCACGCGGCGATCGGCGACGGGGGGCAGCGTTCCGGCGCAGGACGGCGCGGTCGTCAGGTACAGCAGCGTCAGCCCCACGTAGTCGGTTTCGAGGTCGTTGCCCGTCGGAGCGTGTTCGATCGTCTGCCGGATGCTCTGGCGGAAGGCATATGCGTCCCCCAGCATCAGGCGGTACCCGCCGCTGCGCCCCAGCGGCTTCTGGTAGTCCAGGCAACCGCTCAACGGAAACGACAACGTTTTCTCCCAGCGATCGGGCACATCGTACCAGCCGCCGTTGAAGAAATCTTCCGACCCGGTACCGCGGATGGTGGTTTCGCCGTCGAGCGTGGTCTCGTCGTCGCCTTCAAAGAAGGGGGTCTCGCCGGAGACCATTCCCTGGGCCTGCAGGAAGCAGCCGACCAGGTGCCCGGTTCCCTCCCCCTCCACGAACGTGAACGGCACGCCTTTCGTCGTAGGATTCTCGCGCCGCCACACGGCGTACAGGCGACCTTCGTCGGCGCGCCGCGGGACGTCTGCCGTGATGACCTCGGCGGACAGCTCCACCGGCGGCCCCTCCGCGCGCTCGGAAATCAGCTCCATCTTCGCCGACTTGTCAAACGGCATCGGAACGTAGCAGTAGTTGACATCGTCGCGCGTGCCCACCAGCAGCGAGCGCGTAGCGGGGCGCCCCCAGGCATAGCCAAAAAAGTCGCCAGCCGGGCAGAGCACCGCCGGCCGCTCCGCGCCGTCCCACGTGATGCGCAAAGTCAGATCCCGCCCTTTCCCGGCCAGCGCCGCGGCGGGCCGTACGCGCAGCCCCACCACGCGGCCGCCCGCGTGCGTCTCGAACAGCGTGGCAGACGACCCGGGTGCCAGCGACAGCTGGCAAGCGTGGAGGGAACACGTGGCGCCCGGCGGCGCTGCCGCGCGACTGACATCCTCGCCCGCAGATCCGAACAGCGTCAACGCCCGCTGCCAGGACTGCGCGTCGTGGCTGCGCTGCGCGGGAGTCCAACTGGTGATGGGCACGTCGGCCGGATAGCGCGCGTAGTTGATCTGATAGAACTGGACACGCTCCGCACGCGCGACGATCCGGCACGATTTCTCAAAGGGCAGCGGCACGTAACAGTAGAATCCCCCGGCCCCGAATCCCACCAGCGGCGCTTCAAACGGCGGCTGTGTGCCGGTGAACAGCTCGCGGAACTTCACCTGCAGTCGCGGCGTGGATTCACCGTCGAAATAGAACTCGAAGATGTCGTCCGTCGGCGTGGGGGTCCAGATGCGGTGGATGATCCCCGGCCCCTTCAGGTCGGCCACTACCAGGGCGCCGTCCTGCTGCGCCACGTACGAGTACTTGCCGGAGAATCCGTCGTCGTTGCCGCCAGTCCGGTCGTAACTGGACACGGACCCGACGTAGATCGAGGACTTGAGGCGGGGCAGCAAATCGAGCCGGCCCAGTTGAGCGATCCCCGGAGCCGCCGCATCGTCGGCCCGCGTCGCGGGAGGCAACAGCCCGGCGATCAGTAGCACAAGCAGTGTCGCATGTCGGCACGTCATCGAGTGATCTCCTGTGATGCAGGCCAGGCAGGGGGCAACCACGGTCTCCGATTGTCCCCGATGCGGAGCCGTCTGGCTACCGCCCCCCGGCCTGTCCGCGCGGCCGTCCCGGCGCTGCGCGACCGGTTCTGTGCCACCGCCGGCTCTTTGCCCGACCGGCTGTCCCGCACCCCCGGGCCCGTATGCTACACTGGGGATTCGACACACGTGGACCACAAATCGATCTAACAAGGGGAACGTCATGCACCGGAATGACTCAGTCTTGCGATGGCTGGCTGGAATGCTGCTGGTAGCCGTATGCGCACCCGGCGTCTGCGGAGCGGAGCCGGCTGACGACGGCAAGTTGCGGATCATCTGTTTCG
Organism: Pirellulaceae bacterium; assembly: GCA_036821925.1. Taxonomy (GTDB): domain Bacteria; phylum Planctomycetota; class Planctomycetia; order Pirellulales; family Pirellulaceae; genus JAAYDI01. The sequence continues at coordinate 4,887 of DAISIS010000246.1, read as the reverse complement.
GGGCGCACCCGGACGATGCCGAGTTCAAGGCGGGGGGGACCGCGATCCTCTGGGCGCGGCAGGGGCACCATGTGAAGCTGGTCTCCGTCACCAATGGGGATATTGGCCATTGGCAGATGGCCGGCGGTGAACTGGCGCAGCGACGCACGGCCGAATCCCAGGAAGCCGCCAAGGTGCTGGGCACCGCCGCCGAGGTGCTCGATATTCACGATGGCGAACTGCTCCCCACGCTCGAGCATCGCCGGACGATCGTGCGACTGATCCGCAACTGGAACGCGGACATCGTGATTTCGCATCGCCCGTGGGACTACCATCCGGATCACCGGTACGTCGGGGCGCTGGTCCAGGATGCGGCCTACATGGTCACGGTCCCGTATTTCTGCCCGGACACGCCCGCGCTGACCAAGAACCCGGTGTTCCTGTATTCGAGCGATCGCTTTCAGAAGCCGTATCCGTTTCAGCCGGACATTGCCGTGTCGCTCGACGACGTGTTCGAGCAGAAGTGTCTGGCAGTCAGCAAGCTGGTCTCGCAGGTGTTTGAAGGGGGCGCCAACGGCAGTCAGGAGTACGTGGACAGCGTGCCGCCGGCTTCCGACCCCGAAGCACGCCTGAACTGGATTCGCGAGCGGTGGACGCAGCGGCAGGCCGGGGAGGCCGACACGCACCGCCAAGCGCTGATCCGCTGGTACGGCCAGGAACGGGGCCGGGCGGTGAAGTACGCTGAGGCGTTCGAGATCTGCGAATACGGACGCCGGCCGACGCCGGACGAGATTCAGCGGCTGTTTCCGTTTTTTGGCGAGGCGCAGTAGGGTGAACGGCGCAGGTCGACTGATCGGCATGTACGCCTGCCTCCTGGCGTTGCTCGCGATAGCGCTCGGCGGGCCAGCGGCGCGCGCCGACGACGATCCCTGCGCGCTGGCGCAACAGGCCACGGCGCTGATCGCACAGCTGGACTCCGAGGACTTCGCGGTCCGCAACGACGCCACGCGGCAGCTGGGAAACCACGGGCCGCAGGTCCTCCCCTTCCTGATCGCGGCGCTGGGCGACGAGTCGCGGGAAGTGCGGTTTCGCGTCCGGGGGCTGCTGGAGCAGCAGTTCGAGTTTGACGAACTGGCCGCACCGCTGATCCAGGCCACCGGCGAGCGCTATGGCGCCACGGCGCGACTGATCCTCCGGGATCGCGCATTGATCCAGGTGGAAGAAGCCGGGGAAATGCAGTTTGCTTCGAAGCTGTTCTCCTTCTGGGGTACTGATCTGGAGGAGTTCCGCCGGCGCGTCGCGTTCCACGTCGTGGATGCGCAGGGTCCGCACGAGGTGGCCGGCATTGTGGAGCCTCTCGTCGGGCTCAAACAGAAAACAGCGCAGTTCCAGGAGATGCTGGGCCGCCTGGAAGCGCTGAATCTGTCGTATGACCATCGGCACAGCCCCGGATATGTCGTCGCCCAGACTTTGGCCGCCGGCCTGCGCACGCACGATGCCGCGCAGCTTCATTTTGCGGAACGCTACCTCCAGGCGTTTGAAACGCTGACACGCGATCTGCAGGCCCAGGGCCTCGCGCGGTCGGAAATCCGCAAGGAAGTGGCCGACCGTGCGAACATGAGCGACGGCGCCACCGTCTACCTGGTGCAGTTTCTGCAGCCCGAGTCTCCCTGCCGCAAGACCGTCACCGCACGCATCGTAGTCGTGCCGGACGAACTGGCGCAGGAGTTCTTCCGCGGACTGGCAGCCGTGGAGGCGAAAGAGTGTTACCGCTGCGTCGGCAAGGTGCACATCGTCGACATGCTCACCGCAGTCCTGACGAGCTGGCCGGACGCGCCGCACGACGGCGTGGTCCCGACGCTGATCAAGGGTGTGGAGGGAACCCTCGGGCCGGGCGACAAACCCAAAGCACTCGTGCTGCTCGACGCGCTGGAGGGTTGCCGGGATCTGGCGAAGCAGCAGCTGGACTGCCGGGCGGGGGTGGGTCAGCAGCTGGCGGAACGCCTGCAGGTCGCGGCGGTCGTGGCGCCGAACACTCGGGAATACCATCCGGTGCGGAACATGCACGACCGCTTCCTGCAACTGCTGGCGCTCGGCGTGACACCGGACCACGTGGCCTTCCCGCAGCCGTCGTGGCAGCTCTACCTGCGCGGCGACATGCGAGCGGTCAGCGAGGAGCACCGCGCGGCAGTCGGTCAGTACATCGGCATGGTGGAACACCTGCTGCGGGCGGGAGTGGCGTTCGAACAGCCGGGCACGCTGCATTTCCTGGCCCTGATGCAGGCCAACCTGATCGGGAACCGTGCCGTCGTCACGGGCGGTGTGCAGGAGGTCGGCCGTTTGGTCGAGGCCCGCCAGGCGGCCAGGTCTGGCGACGGGACGGAGGCGGCCATCGAGGCGGCGCTGGGCGACTGGGCAGAACAACAAGAGGATGCGACATGACGCCGGACGAGTTTCGCCAGCACGGCTATCAGGTGATTGACTGGATTGCCGACTATCTGCAACACGTGGAACGGTACCCGGTCCTCTCGCAAGTGGCGCCCGGCGCGATCCGCGCGCAGTTGCCGGCCGCACCGCCCGCGGCCGGGGAGCCGTTTGACGCCATCCTGCGCGACGTCGATGAGATCCTGATGCCGGGCATCACACACTGGCAGTCTCCGAGCTTCTTCGCCTTCTTCCCCGCCAACAACTCGGGGCCCTCGATCCTGGGCGACCTGCTGTCGTCGGGGCTGGGGGTGCAGGGCATGTTGTGGGCGACCAGCCCCGCCTGCACGGAGCTCGAAACCCACGTGCTCGACTGGCTGGTCGCCATGATGGGACTGCCCGACCGGTTCCAGTCGACGTCGTCGGGAGGGGGCGTGATCCAGCACTCCGCGTCGGACGGGGCGCTGTGCGCACTGCTCGCGGCCCGCGAACGCTGCAGCGGGTATACGACCAACCTGCGCGGCGTGACCGAGCGGATGACTGTCTACACGTCGACTCAGGCCCATTCGTCGATCGAGAAAGGGATGGCGGTCGCCGGTCTGGGACGCGAGAACCTGCGGACGATTGCGGTGGACGAGGCGTTTGCGCTGTGCCCCGACCAGCTGGAAGATGCGATTGTCGCGGATCTTCGCGCCGGCGCCCGCCCCTGCTGTGTCGTGGCGACGGTGGGGACCACCTCGTCCGGAGCTGTCGACCCGCTCCCGGCGATCGGCGACATCTGCCAACGCCACTCCCTGTGGCTGCATGTCGATGCTGCCTCGTACGGCACGGCAGCGCTGTGCCCGGAGTTCCGGGGCCTGTTCCGCGGCCTGGAACTGGCCGACAGCTACTGCTTCAATCCGCACAAATGGATGTTCGTCAACTTCGACTGTGACTGCTTTTATGTCGCCGACCGTGCGGCGCTGATCCGCACCTTGAGCGTGCTGCCCGAGTACCTGAAGAACAAGGCCACCGAGTCGGGAGCGGTGATCGACTATCGCGACTGGCACGTGCCCTTGGGGCGTCGTTTCCGTGCGCTGAAGTTGTGGTTCGTGATCCGGCACTACGGCGTCGAGGGGCTGCGGGCGAAGGTGCGCGAGCACGTGGCGATTTCGCAGCAGTTTGCGCAATGGGTGGACGAGCATCCGCAGTTCGAACGCGTGGCCCCCACCCCGCTCAACCTCGTCTCCTTTCGGCATGTGGCCGGCGATGCCGCCTCCCAGGCCGTGCTCGAACGTGTCAACCAGTCAGGTCGCGCATACCTCACCCACACTCGACTCCGCGATCAGTTCGTCATCCGCATGTCGATCGGCCAGACCCGTACGCAACTGCAGCACGTGCAGCGGGCCTGGGAGCTGATCTGTGCTGCGAGCCGGGAAGGAATGACGGATGGGGAATGACGATTGACGAATGGCGGAAGCACGAAGGAATGACGAATGACAGGTGTTTGTGTGACTGGAGTATTGTGAGATTCAGCCTTCGTGCTTTCGTTGCTGGTCATCCCCCCCTCGTGCTTCCATCATCTGTCATTCCTTCGTGCTTCCGTCATTCGTCATCCGTCATTCCCTCCCGTCGTCACGCGACGGGGAGCGGTTGGGCGTGCCAGATCTCGTCGCAGTACTCGCGGATGGCGCGGTCGGACGAGAAGAAACCGCAGCGGGCCGCATTGAGAATGGACATGCGGGTCCAGCGGCTGCGGTCCTGGAACACGTAGGCGGCGGTCTCACAGGCGGTGATGTAGGGGCGGAAGTCGGCCAGCAGCAGGTACTCGTCGCGTGTCAGCAGCGATTCGACCAGGGGGGCGAAGACGTCGGTGTCGTGGTTGGAGAAATGCCCCAGGGCGATCGCGTCGATCGTCGCCTTGAGTTCCGCATCGTGCTCGTAACAGCTCAGCGGATTGTGTCCCTGCCGCTGCACCTGGAGCACCTGGTCGGCATCCAGCCCGAAGTGGAAGAAGTGCTCGGCCCCGACACGCTCCCGTATCTCGATGTTAGCGCCGTCCAGGGTGCCGATCGTGACGGCGCCGTTGAGGTCGGTGTGCTGATAGTGTTGACCATCCTCAGTGAGAAGGACATTCATCAGCCCGCCAACCGGTTCATCGAACGTGTTGGCATACATCACTTTGAAACGGCTCACTTTTTTACCGACCTCGACCTCACAATCACCGATAACCGCTTTCATCAGGTCGTCACGAAACTTCAAATCGCCGGGCGGGTGACTCCCGAATACAGCCACTTCCCTACCTCGCTCATAGAGACGTCCCAACGCCGCAGCAGCTAAAATACCATAGTAATCCCTCGTGTAACGGGCCGCGCCGGATCGTTGCGTAATGCCGCCAAAACGCTCAGCGCTCTCCCCTATCACATAGGGCTTACCATTGATCCGCAGATAGTCTTGCGTATTCGCCGCTATGCCCGAACGGGCAATGATATTTTCGTACTCGGT
>DAISIS010000245.1:0-8270 GCA_036821925.1 Pirellulaceae bacterium | reverse complement strand
GACAACTTCGTGCTTGCCCGGCTCGAGGCGGCCGGTCTGGAACCGGCACCAGAAGCCGACCGGCCCACGTTAGCGCGCCGCGTAAGCCTGGACCTGACCGGCCTGCCGCCCGCTCCGGAACTGGTCGAGTCGTTTCTGCAGGACGCGTCGCCCGATGCGTTTGAGCGGCTGGTGGATCAACTCCTGGCCTCCGACAGTTGGGGCGAACACCGCGCCCGCTACTGGCTCGACTATGCGCGCTACGCCGACACGCATGGGATTCACTTCGACAACTACCGGGAGATGTGGTCGTACCGAGACTGGCTGATCAACGCCTTTCGTGAGAACATGCCCTTCGACACCTTCACGATCGAGAGCCTGGCCGGCGACCTGCTGCCCCACGCGACACTGGATCAGAAGATCGCCTCCGGCTTCCACCGCTGCAACATGACTACCAACGAAGGGGGCATCATTGATGAAGAGTACCAGGTCCTGTACGCGCGCGACCGCACCGAGACGACGGCGCATCTCTGGCTGGGCCTGACTGCCGGCTGTGCAGTCTGCCACGATCACAAGTTCGATCCTTTCTCGCAGCGCGAGTTCTACGAGCTGTCGGCTTTCTTCAACAACACGACCCAGCCCGTCCGGGACGGCAACGTCAAGGATACGCCGCCCATCATCACCGTGCCGCAGGCGGCCGATCGCGCACGGTGGACGGCGTTGGAGCAGGAGTTGCCGGCCGCTCAGGCGCAGCAGGCCTCGCGCCGCACGGCGGCCGAGGGTTCCTTCAACACCTGGCTGGCTACCGCTCCACCGGATGCCTTCTCCCCCCGCACGCCGATTACCGGGCTGCACGTGCACGCGCCGCTGAACGAGGGAGCCGGAGCTTCCCTCTGCGTGGCGGTGGACGGCACAGACCGCTGCGTGCATCCGACCGGGGATCCCGTCTGGACGGAGGGACATGTCGCCAGCCAGGCCGTCCAGATCGCAGACCGGGGGATTGCGCAGCTGGACGCCGCCGGGGACTTCTCGGCGGACCAGCCGTTCTCCTGCGCTGCGTGGGTCAAGCTGCCGGCCGAGGACAAGGCGGGTGCGATCGTCGCCCGCATGGACAACGAGCATGGGCACCGTGGCTGGGACATGTGGGTCGAACAGCGCCGCGTGGGCGCCCATCTCGTCCACCGCTGGAGCGACGACGCGCTGAAGGTCGTCATGCGCGACCAGGTGCCGGCCGACACATGGACGCACGTGCTGGTCACCTACGACGGCTCGCAGAAGGCGGCCGGCGTGCAGGTGTATGTCAATGGGCGGCGGCAGGCGACAACTGTTCATGCCGATGCGCTGCAGAGTGACATGCGTACCGATGTGCCGCTCCAGATTGGCCAACGGCACACCGGACAGTCGCTCCCCGGACTGGTGTTACAGGATCTGCGGATCTACCGCGCTGCGCTGTCTGACCAGGATGCACAACAGCTGGCCGAGTCCACGCGGCTGGCGTTTCTTCTGGTGCAGCCGGCCGAGGCGCGGTCGCCGGAACTGAAAGCGGAGTTGTTTGCCGGCTGGTTGCCTCGGTTTGACCAGCCGTACATCGAACAGGCCGGCGTGGTAGCCCGGCTGGAGAAGGAACGGAGTGACATACGCGCGCGGGGAACGATCGCCCACGTGATGGAGGAACGGAGCGAGCCGGCCACGGCACACCTGCTCCTGCGTGGCGAGTACGACAAGCGCGGTGAAGCGTTGTCGCCCGACACGCCCGACGTCCTGCCGCCGCTGGCGGCCGATGCGCCGCGCAACCGGCTGGGACTCGCCCGCTGGCTGGTGTCCCCCGACCAGCCGCTCACGGCGCGCGTGACGGTGAATCGCTTCTGGCAGGAGGTGTTCGGGACCGGCTTGGTCAGGACGACCGGCGACTTCGGCGTATCGGGCGAGTTGCCGAGCCACGAAGAGCTGTTGGACTGGCTGGCAGTCGACTTCCGCGACAGCGGCTGGGACGTGAAACGGTTTTTCAAGCAGCTGGTCATGTCAGCGACGTATCGGCAGGCCGCGATCCAGACGCCCGAGAAACGCGAGCAGGATCCGGACAACCGCCTGCTGTCGCGCGGGCCGCGGTTCCGCATGGATGCCGAGATGGTGCGAGACTATGCCCTGGCTGCCAGCGGGCTGCTGGTGCGGAAGGTCGGCGGGCCGAGCGTCAAGCCCTACCAGCCCCCCGGCGTGTGGGAGGCAATCGCCATGGATGTGAGCGACACGCGGAGCTACGAGCGCGAGTCGGGCGAGAACCTCTATCGGCGCAGCATGTACACGTTCTGGAAACGCATGGCGCCCCCGGCGTCGCTGGACATTCTGAACGCCCCCACGCGTGAGTACTGCGTCGTGCGACGGGAACGCACGAACACGCCGCTGCAGGCGCTGGTCACGCTCAACGACGAACAATTCATCGAGGCCGCACGCCACCTGGCGCAGCGGACGCTGGTCGAAGCCGGAGGCGATCTTCCATCGCGTCTGGACTGGCTGAGCCGGCGCATTCTGGCGCGGGCATTCCGGCCGGAGGAAACGGCGATCGTGCAACGGTCCTTGCAGGGCCTGCTCGATTATTACCACCACCACGCCACAGACGCCGAACAGCTGCTGGCCGTGGGCGATTCGCCACCCGACCGTTCGCTCCGCGCGGCGGAACTCGCGGCCTGGACGATGCTCGTGAACCAACTGATGAACATGGACGAAGTACTGAACAAGTGAGCGACGCCATGCACCCCTGGGACGAACTCAAGCGCAACATCACGCGGCGGTACTTCTTCGCGCACGGGTCCCATGCTGTGGGTTGGGCAGCCCTCTCCCTGCTGCTCGGCCACCGCGCCCTGTCGGGGATCGGGCGTGCCGACCAGGCGGCGGACGTGTCCCCTGTGCCGGCCGAGGGGCCGGCCGCGCGCACGCATTTCCCGGCGAAGGTCAAGCAGGTCATTTACCTGCACATGGTCGGCGGCCCGCCGCAGCAGGATCTGTTCGACTACAAGCCCGCCATGAACGACTGGTACGACAAGGACCTGCCTGAATCGATCCGGGGTGGACAGCGGCTCACGACGATGACGTCGGGGCAGACGCGGTTCCCTGTGGCACCCTCCAAATACGCCTTCGCTCAGCACGGCAGCAGCGGGATGTGGGTGTCGGAGCTCCTGCCGTGGACCGCCAAGATGGTAGATGACCTGGTGTTCATCCGGAGCATGCACACGGAGGCGATCAATCACGAACCGGCCATCAGCCTCATGCAGACCGGCAACCAGATTGCCGGCCGCCCCTGCCTCGGCGCGTGGACCTCCTACGGACTTGGTTCACTCAACGACAACCTCCCCACGTTCGTCGTCCTGGTAGCTCGCTCGAGCAACACGGAACAGGTGCAGGCAATCTCGGCGCGTCTGTGGTCGGCCGGCTATCTGCCGGGGCAGCACGCCGGGGTCAGTTTCCGAACCAGCGGTGATCCGATCCTGTTCATCAATGATCCACCGGGCGTCTCGCGCGTCGTGCGCCGCCAGATGCTCGATGGCCTGCGCGAGTTGAACCAACTCACTGGCGAACAATGGGGGGATCCGGAGACGCGCACACGCATCGAGCAGTATGAACTGGCCTATCGCATGCAGGGGAGTGTGCCGGAACTGACCGATCTGGCGAGCGAACCGGAGTCCACATTTGCGCTGTACGGCGAAGAGGCCCGGAAGCCCGGCTCGTTCGCCAACACCGCCCTGCTGGCGCGACGCATGGTGGAACGCGGCGTGCGTTTCGTCCAAATCTACCACAACAACTGGGATACACACGCGAACGTCGCGGGCCGATTGCCCGACCAGTGCCGCGACGTGGATCAGGCCTGTTACGGGCTGGTGCAGGACTTGAAGGCGCGCGGACTGCTGGACGAGACGCTCGTCATCTGGGGTGGTGAGTTCGGCCGCACCGTCTATTCGCAGGGTGGTCTGTCCCGCGAGAACTACGGGCGCGATCATCATCCGCGGTGTTTCACGATGTGGCTGGCCGGCGGCGGGTTGAAGGCGGGCACCATCCACGGCGAGACCGACGATTTCTCGTACAACATCGTGCGCGACCCGGTCCACGTCCGCGACTTCCACGCGACCGTCCTGCAACTGCTGGGCTTCGATCACCAGCAGTTCTCATTCAAGTTCCAGGGGCTCGACCAGCGTCTGACCGGGGTTGTGCCAGCCCGCGTCGTTACCGAGATCCTGGCCTAGGGGGCGGGCTCACGTGTTTCCGCACGGGTTGCCTGGCCCGGTGCGAAGCACGCCACCGGTCAGGGGCCCGGAGAGCCGGCCCCGTGCTCCACATCGTAAACCTCCAGCTCGCGAATTCCTGGCGAGCGGCCGGAGTAGGCCGTGATCCTCAGTTCCAGCGACGAGCATTCACAGCGTGGGAAGCGGACCTGCGTCTGGTTCGTACGCTGGTCGTATTGGGCATCCTGCACACTCGCCACAACCCGACCGTCGCACAGTACTTCGAAATGCGTCGGACTGTGCGACTGATAGGCGTGGCCGGTGATCAGGACCGTGTTCACCGTCGTCGGTCCGGCAAAGCTGACCTGGAAGCGGTACAACGGCTGGTCATCCTGTTCGTCCCAGTAGGTCGCGAGGTCACCGTCCACCGCAGCCGCATCCGGGCCGGAACCACCGTCCGGCTCCAGACCGTCAGGACTGCTCACCACGGCATGGAGCGCCAGGTTCACCGGCCGCGCCGCTTCGCCCAGGGCAGCGTCGGCCAGCTTAACCGTGTCCGGGTCGCGGCTGACGGCACGCACCTGCTGCATGGCCACTTTGACCGCCTCCCGCTCGCGCCGCGCCAGATCCCAACCGATCTGTGCGGCCACCGCCGCAGCGGCTTCACGCAGCGAGGGCTCCTGTTTCATGAGATCGACAGCCAGTTCAAGCATCGCGGCGCTGGGCGCCCCGGGAAACTGAGCCACGATCGCCTTCCGCGTGTCGGCATCCGTGGTCTGCGCCACCCATTGTGCGAACCAGGCGGTGATCTGCGCGTCGGCGTCCTGAGTTCCCAGGGATTCGCGCAGCAGCTGCAGGCCCAGTCGCTGCACGCTGCGGTCTTTGTCCAGCAGCGCAGCGACCATCGCTCGATCGCTCCCGCACATGGCCAGTCCGCGGAGCGAAGCGCACCGCACGCCGGGCGATGACGACGGCTGATACAACGCCTCGTAGATCCTGCGGGCCAGTTCCTGTTTCCCGTCCGCCACCAGCCGGTCGGCGCAGGTGATCAGCGCCTGAGCAAGCAGCTCGGGCGGAATCCTCCCGGGGGCAGTTTTCTGGAGCGCGTCGGCACATGTGGCGGTGCCCAGCTTCCCCACGGCCACGGCGGCGGCGCTGGCCACCTGCACGTCGCTGTCGCCCAGCGCGTGGATCAGCAGTGGCTCGCTGGGCGCATCCCGGAGTTGGCCAAGTGCCTGGATCGCGCGGGCGCGCGGCAGGGCCGACGTGCCATTCACAGCCGTGCGCAGCGCATCGATGGCTGTCGCCGTCCCGATCCGCATCAGCGCATGGCAGGCGGCAGTGGATGCGCGCTCGTCAGGGATGCACCTGGCGATGGCCGGCACATGAGCGTCACTCCCCACCTCTGCCAGCCGCTCACAGATGAAGCCCGTCACTTCCGGCGCAGCCGCGGGGGTCAGCAGGGCCACCAGCCGGTCTGCCAGGTCCTGCCGGACCTGCTCGCGCCGCGGACCGCTCAGGGAATTCGCATACGCGGCCCATTGCGCAACCAGGCCCAGCGGCTCACGCGGCTGGCCGTCGCGATATGCCGCCACCCCCTGCAGCGCAGCCGCCAGATCCAGCCCACTGACCACCGCGGCCGCGGCGGTGTGCGGCCAGTCTTCCGGGATGGGAAGGGTCACCTCCCCGGTGGCGGCCCATTCCAGGCCGCGCCGCATCAGAGTCTGCCAGGCGACATTCCGCATGGCGTGGGCATCATGCCCCAAGATGATGTTCAGCCCGCGGCCCGCGCCGAGCGCAGTCGGTACAACCGCCGGTTCGAACTTGCCGGTGCCGGCGAAGTCCGGCGCGGAAAACGCCTCGCACAACGGCGGAATCTCCACACCTGTCAGGCTGACCATGTTGTGCCACAGCTCGTCCGTGATCCAGAAGTCGCGCATGGACCGGGTAATCGGATGGTCGCCGTCCCGCACCGTCACCTTGAATGTGTGATACGCACCGTGAGCCGTCGTGTTGAGTCCCCAGGTCAGCTGGACAAGCTGCTGGAACTCCGGCCAGTCCTGGCTGGTCGCCGCGGCCGCATGGAAGACGACAAAGCCGTGCCCCGCCTGCACCCAGGTCACGAAATCCTGTTCCGCCTTCGCCCCCCATTGATGCCCCGTCATCTCCGGATAGGCCGACCAGTTGCTGACCGTCACATCGCAGCCGGCAAGCAGTTCCGCGGTGACGCGGGAGGGGTCCTCCAGCACGTCCACGACCTGGAAGCGCGGACACTGCTCAATGATCTCCCGCAGGACTGGCGTCGTCGCTCTCCAGTCATGATTGTTGGCTCCCGTCAGGATCAGCACGCGGAGCGGTTCGGCGGCCGGCGCGGTGGTTGCCACCAGGAGCAGGACCGCCAGCGCACCGGAGGCTCGCCACGTCGTGTATCGTGTCATCTCGAGAGTTCCTTACAGCTGCCAGGGGCTGCGCATGGCGCGCCGAGTCGTGGCGTGGGCCTGTGCGTCACCAACGAATTCCTCTTGCTCCGGGTCCCAATGAAGCCTGCGTCCCAGCCGCATGGCGATGTCACCGAGGTGACAGATCGTGTCGGATCGGACTGCAGCGTCGATCGGGCAGATGGTCGCCTGGCGCGTCTTGACTGCCGCGATCAGATTCGCCTGGTGGTGCCCGCTGACCGGCAGGTGAATCTCGTCCGGTCCGATACGTTCCGCGAGCACTGCCGCGGGTTCCGCCGTGGCCCGGCTCCGGTCCACGTGAATCCACCCGTCCGCCCCTTCGAAACAGATGCCGTGACGATTCTTGCCGCCGTCGCTCGTGAAGCTCAGGTGTACTCCGTTGGCATACGTCATGTCGACGTCCCAGTTCAGGGCAGTGTCACAGAGCCCGTCGCTGGTCGGGAACAGCCCCGAACCTTCGACGGTGACCGGCCCGGTCAGCTGGGTGCCGTTACCCCACTGGGCAATGTCGACATGGTGGATCCCCCAGCCGGCGATATAGCCCAGCGCATACGCGCTGATGTGAAACCAGTGCGGCGAGACAATTCGCTTCGGGGTGTACGGGGCCCACGGCGCGGGCCCCAGCCACATGTCGAAATCGACGTCGTCGGGCGGCGGCACGAGCGGGTATCCCGCCTCGTTCGTGCGTTCTGCAAAGCCCGAGGGGGCGGAGACTCGAATTGTATGCAGCCGCCCGATGCGCCCGTTGAGCACCAGTTCGCAGGCCCGCCGGAATTGCGGCATTGAGCGCTGCTGCGTCCCGAACTGGAACACCCGCCCGTAACGATGCACCTCGTCCCGCAACGTCCTGATCTGGTCAATGCTCAGCCCCAGCGGCTTCTCTACGTATACGTCCTTCCCGGCGCGGACGGCAGCCAGCGCATGCAGCACGTGCCAGTGATCGGGGGAGGCGATCGAGACGACGTCGATGTCCGCACGGGCGACGAGTTCCCGGAAATCCTGGCACGCGACGATCCCCTCCCCCGCTCCGGCCGCCGTCGCCGCCCGCAGCGCGTTCTCGCGGGCGGCCCGCTTCGGGTCGCACAGCGCCACGAGCTGCACTTCCGGCACCTGCAGGAAGAGGGTCATGTCGTGCGTCCCCATGCCCCCCGTCCCGATGCAGCCGAGCGTGATGCGGTTGCTCGGCGCAATCGTCCCCGCCAGGCCGAGTGCCGCCGAAGAAATGACGTGCGGGACCGCGAGCCCGGCCGAGCCCCAGGCCGCCCGTTTGAGCAGGGCACGGCGTGTAAACCGCTTGGCAGGCATGATGCTCCTCCTGGAACCGTCGCTGCTGCCGGTCCGAGTCACTCGCCGGGACCTGCAGGATCACTTGTATGGTACGAATGCCGTTCTTAAGATGTCAATCGCGTGCGGCCTGCATTCGTCGCGGCACGCGCACGCGTCAGCACCGGTCAAGACAAGGCGTGTAGAGATGGACCTCGGCAAATCAATCCGTTTGGCACGTCTGTTCAGCCACGCATCAGGGCGGCTGTGCAGCGTTGCAGTCGATCACTTCATCGGGTACCAGACGGGACTGCCCGAAGGGTTGCGCGATCTGCGCACGACACTGGACGCAGTT
>DAISIS010000244.1:1479-8271 GCA_036821925.1 Pirellulaceae bacterium | reverse complement strand
CGCGCGCCGCATTCATACGCGGCGGGCAACGGCGACATGATGACGTGGTCGGACGATGCCGCGTTCTGGGCCTTCAATCAGGTGTCCAACCTCGCCTACACGCGTTACCGCGACATCATTGCCGAGGTGCAGGGGGTGCAGCAGGAGTTGGAGGGCAAATTCCTGGCTGACACGCCTGCAGTTGACAAGGCGGCCGAGACGCTTCACCAGGCGGACCCCCGGCGGGCTGTGGAGTACCTGACGGAGTACAGCGTGCAGCAGGGCGACGAGACGGTGCGGCGCTGGCGCGAGCTGTACCGCCAGCTGTTCGTCAAGTACCTGGATGGGAACATCAAGTCGGTAGACTCCCCGCACCGCAACCCGAAAGTGGATCAGCCCGGATACGGCGAAGCCTGGTACCGTCGCATCATCTCGGAGAAGGGGGACCAGCTGAAGGTCCCGCAGTGAGTGGCCGTGCCGGCCGGCACGGCCGGGGAGGGACGCTGCTGCGCGACCCGCGTCCCCCAAGGGTCCGAAAGCAGGCACCAGGGGTTGTGCCTGTAGATCCGGCCGCGTCCATGCGCTACACTCTATGGTGACCGGGGGCGCTGATCAGCCATTTCGGGGAAGGGAGGAGATCATGTCCAGGATCTCACGGCGCGGTTTTCTGCAGGTCTCGTGCGCCACCTTGGGGGCGACGGCATTCCACGCTCCGCTGCTGGCCGGCCCGGTACCCGGCCGGGCGCCGGGGAGCGGATCGTCCAACGCGTCCCGCGCGAAGGTCTATGCGGTCTTCTTCGGCTCCGCACCGTCGCGGGACGATACGGACCTGGAGCCGATCACCAACGCCCAGCTCGGCGCCCGGCTGCAGCAGGCGTGTCCCGGCATTGAGTTCACGATGCGGGATCTCACTGCCGGCGCCCAGTGGGACGTGGTGTTCAATGAGACGAAGGAGCTGCAGCGGCTGGGATACGACGGTGTGCTCGTCTGCGGTTGCCCACGCGATTACGACCTGCTGCGCACCGGGCTGCCCACGATCAACGTGGCGATCGTCAACGACTTCATGAATATTCCGTATCCGCTGTTCGCCGCGCACCGTGTGGTGGGAGCGATGCTGGACCCCTGGCAGTTCTCAGCCGATCCGCAGGTGCCCGAGCGGATGTTCCAGGACCTGGTGCAGCGCATCAAGCTGATCGGGATGCTCAAACGGATGAAGTCCGAGCGGATTCTGACGGTGACCGACGCGCCGTATGTGAACGTCACGTACGGGGACGTGGCCAGAAACATGCCGGAGAACTACAACGAGACGATTCTCGGCGCGATCGACGCGACGTTTGGTACGCAGGTTACGAAGATCGGCACGCAGGAGGTGGTAGAGGATCCCGACATCCGCGCGCTGTGGGAGCAGGACAGCGCGGAGGCGCGGGGGTTGGCAGCGCAGTGGATCCAGAATGCCCAGCAGATGATCCACACCACCGAGTCCGAGGTCATCCGCTCGGCCAAGGTCTACCTGGCGATGAAGCTGCTGATGCAGAAGCACGCGGCCACGGCGATGGCCTTTCACATTCGCACGTTGACCGCCCATCCGCGCCCGGAAGACTACGTCACGCCGGCGCTGGCGACCTCGGAGTTCCAGCTGAGTAACGTGGTGGCCAAGTGCCAGTCGCACCTGAACATCGTGCTCTCGGAAATGATGCTGCAGTACACGCTGGGACGCCCCAGTATGCTGGGCGATTTCGCGGTCGATACCTACAACAACACGTCGATGGTCCAGCATTGTGAAGGGCCGTGGAACGCCTGGGGGGACGAACGCCGTGTGCCGTATATCCTGACCGATCACCGGGAGCGGCAGATTCGGGGGCGTGGCCTGACCGGCGTCAGCGCCGCGTCCTGGATCCTCTATCCGCCGGACGAACCGGTCACCATGTGGCAGGTCGACGTCCAGCACAAGCAGGTGCTGCTGCACACCGGCCGGACGCTCCCCATGCTGTCCCCCGCCGCCCGCTACCGCGACCACATGTACGAAATGATGTGACGGACCAAGATCGTGGTGTCAGTTGACGCCCAACGCATCCAGCGGACGGTTTTCCCGGACAAGTATGGTGTGCACCGCTGTGCAACCTTTGGCGACCTGCGGGCGCTGGTCAAGGACGCTGCCCGCTTCATCGGCTATGAGGTGATCGAGGAAGACGCGTGAGTGAGTGAGGGCGGACCGCGCCCCCACGCACAGCCGCTCGAGGAGGGTTGGAAATGCGTATGCGAGTGACGGACCGAGGAACTCTCGGCTGCGGCCGGCGCGAGTTCCTGCGCCAGACCCTGTGGTGTGCGACAGGCGCGGCGGCGGTGGCGGCGGGCGTGGGGAGTGCCCGGCGGGCGGCCGCCCGCACGGTACCCGGGTCGGGCCAGGCTGTGGCTCGGCCGGACCTGCTGGACGACCAGTCCCCGCCCGGCCTCGAGGTGTTGCAGCTGACGACCGAATCCGCGGTCCCGAGCTCGCACCTGTACATGGAGGCGCAGATCTTCACGCCGGACTCGCAACGGTTCGTGCTGCACCGCTCCGCACATGCGCATGGGAGCGACATGCACGATCCGCAGCATCAGTACCTGCGGTGCGACATCGACGACGGCTGCACGCTCCACCCGCTGACGGACGAGACCGGTGCGACCGCCGCGTCCGTGTCGCCGGATGGCAAGTACCTGTACTACTTCGTCAACGAGACCAAGGTGGGAGGTGGTCGGCTGACGCTCAAACGCGTCAATCTCGACGGCAGCGATCGGCAGACGATCCTGGTGGTCGACGCACCGCTGAATGGTACCCGGTTCCGCCCCAGTCGCATCTACCCGCTGTCCACGATCTCGAGCGATGGCCGGCGGCTGGCGTTGTCGGCGTTTCTGGGTGATGGCCAGACGCCCGATGCGTCTTTCGGGCTGATGGTCTTCGACGTGGAACAGGCCACGGTGCGGTTGATCCTGCAGGGCCCGACCTGGTGCAACATGCACCCCCAGTATTGCCGTTCGACCGACCCTGCGGCGGCCTGTGATATTCTGGTTCAGGAGAACCACGGCAACGTGGCCACGGCCGACGGCGCCATCACGCAGCTGGTCGGTGGTGCGGGCGCCGACATACATGTGGTCCGTGACGACGGCAGCGATTTCCGCGATCTGCCGTGGGGCCGCGACGGGAACGAGGCCTGTCAGGGACATCAGTGTTGGCGCGGCCGAACTGCATGGGCGATCACCAGCACCGGCTGCCGGCAGCCTTCCGAAGCGCAGCTGATCGAGGGGAAACCGGCTCCGCACGCGGGCCACGTGGGGATCCGCACGCCGGGCGGAGTACGGAACGACCTCAGCCGGACCTTTCCCCGTCCGCACTTCTACCACTTCGCCACAGACATCGCCGGCCGGCGACTGGTCTCCGACGCCGGGACGCTGAACGAACACGCTCAGATCTACCTGGCCGAACTGGGTGCGCCGGGCGACGAGCCGATACGCAAGTTCACCTACCTGCTCAGCCCGAAGTCAACGTGTGCCAAGGGCGCGCACATCCACCCGTTCCTCTCCCCGGATGGCACGCTGGCGTTCTTCAACTCGGACGAGTCGGGACGGCTGCAGGCCTACATGATCCGCGGGTTGCCGGATGGTTGATGCGGACGCGGCTGGCCACCCAGCGCGTGACGTCACTTCGCGACGAACCGGTACGCGCCCGACCCGACTCGCACGCTGACGTAGCCCGGCTCGCCGGCTGCAGGATCAACCAGCAGGCTTGCACGCGGCAGCGGTACCAGCGTGTTGCCGGCATCTGCGGTGACGCGGTACAGCTCCACCTGCGCCCGATCGCCAGCCGGAACATGGATCGTCGCCGTCGTGTTGACCGGGACTTGCACGTTCATCGTCAGCACTCCGCGCGCGTCACGCTCCCAGTGCACGCCGATGCGACCGTAAGGCGAGTCGTGGTGGGCACGCACCCAGCTGAGTCCGTCGACCAGTCGCGGACGCACGATGAACTGTTTGAACCCGGGCTGCGCCGGATCGGCATGGATGCCGGCCAGTTCCTGATAGAACCACGCGCTGATATCGCCGAACATGATGTGGTCGAGCGACCCGACGCCGGGCCAATCCTCCCACAGCGTCGTCGCGCCGCGTGCGATCCAATCGCCATAGCTGGGTGGCGTGGTCTGGGTGGCGATGCGATAGGCCAGGGCGTGCTGCCCATGGTCGCTCAGCGTGTGGAACAGGTACTTCGCACCCAGGATCCCGAAGTCCAGGTGATCGTCGGCGGCACGCACGCTGTCCACCAGCCTGGTGACGACCGGTGGAATTTGAGCGCCGGTGATCAGCCCCTGGTAGAGGCCGCAGCTGAGCGCCGTTTGACTGTTGTTGCCGATCGAACCGTCCGGTGTGCAGAACGCCTTGAGGAACGCGGCGCGGATCTGTTCCGCCAGCTCCGCATAGTGCCGGGCATCGGCTTCCTTGCCGAGCAGGCGGGCCGTTTCTGCCACGACCAGCGTGTCGCGGTAGAAGTAACCGGTGGACGTGATGTTCCGGGGCGTCTCTGTCTTCGCCGGCACCCAGTCCCCCAGCCCGAAATCGGCGATCAGGCCCTCTGATTTCTGCTGTACATAGTCGACGTACCGCCGCATGGCGTCGTACTGGTCGTGCAGTATCCGGAGGTCACCGCAGTAGGTGTAGACATACCAGGGGATCAGCACCAGTGCGCTGTCCCAGGCCGGCCCGTTGCCCCAGGCATATCCCCAGCCGGCCGTGGGCACGATGGCGGGCACCTCGCCGCTGTCCCGCTGCTCGTCCGCCATGTCCTGGATCCACTTGGCATAGCCGGCTGCGTTGCGGAAGTTGTACATCGCCTGTTCGGCCGCCAGCTGCGCATCGCCGGTCCAGCCGTTCTTCTCGCGTTGCGGGCAGTCGGTAGGATAGCCGTGGAAATTGTTCCGGTAGCTCCAGAGCGTCAGCTCCTGGATGCGGGACAGCAGCGGATCGGAGCAGGCGAACGACCCGGCCTCCGGGAAGTTCGTATGCACCGCGCGCCCCCGCAAGCTGGACAGATCGGGGGTGCCCGGAAAGCCGGTCACTTCCACGTACCGGAATCCATGGTACGTGAAACGCGGCTCCCACACCTCGTTGCCTGTCCCCTTGAGCACGTAGTTGTCGGTCTGGAACACGCCCTGGAACACGTACACGTCAATGGCGCTCCGATCGACCATCCCGTCGCTGTCAAGCGCCTCGCCGTAGCGCAGCGTGACCTGCGTGCCGCGCGGACCCTGGACGTGAAGCTGCGCCCAGCCGGCGATGTTCTGGCCCAGGTCGAACACGAACACGCCGGGGCGGGGCTGCGTGACGCTCACTGGCTCAAGCGTCTGCCAGACGCGGATGGGCGCCAGCATCTGCGCAGACAGCACGCCACCGGGCGGACTGACGAGGGCTGGCTGGTCCCAGTCCGTGTCGTCATAGTCGGGGGTTGCCCAGCCGGGCAGTTCCAGACGCGCATCGTAAAACTCGCCGGCGCGGATCCCGTCCAGCAGCACCGGCCCGGTCTGCGCGCGCCAGGACGAATCGCTCACGACAGTCGACACGGACCCGTCCGGGTGTTCGATCCGCAGATGCACCAGGGCCCGCGGTTCGCCGCGCCACGGGGCCTGGTCAAAATCCCACGTGGCGCGGGTGTGCATGTTGTACCAGCCATTGCCCAGCATCACACCGAGCGCGTTACGGCCTTCCTGGACCAGCTCGGAAACATCGTGTGTGACGTACAGAGCGCGCCGATCATAGCGGGTGAACGCGGGGTCCAGGACGTGATCGCCCACCTTGGTCCCGTTCAGGTAGGGCTCATGGTAGCCCAATCCGCAGACGTACAGCGTTGCGCGGCGAACCGGCTTGTCGACCGTGAAACTCTTGCGCAGCACGGGGCTGGGCGCCGCCTGCGACCAGCCGGGGTAGAAGCCGGCCCGTGGCGTGGGCAATGGCGGTGTGCCGACGGGGGCAACTTCCCGCGCCGCGGCCCACGGGGAATCATCGAAGTCGGGACGCTGCCAGTTGCTGCCACCGGTCGGGGACCCTTTCCACTGCGCGTCAGTCGCCAGCGCCAACTGCCGGTCGTCGCTCAGCACGACCAGCACCTTGGCGGCGAAGCCCGCTGGTCCGTCCGCGTCGTTGGTGGCATCGACAGCGATCACGTTGCGGCCGGGACGCAGCTTCTCGGTCAGCTCCTGCTCCAGGATATGCTGAGATGCATCAGCGGCCGGAGAGCTGGCGCTTGCCTGGGTCCCGTTGACCCACAGGCGGCAGCGATCGTCAGCGGCCAGTGCGATGTATGCCCACTTGATATGGGCGTCGGCCGGCAGATCGAAACTGCGGCGCAGGAAGCAGGTGCCCGCGGGAGACGTCGCACCGCGCTGGCTGTCACCCGCCCAGATCCAGGCGACACCCTGCAGCGACAGACCCGCTGCCGGATGGTCTGCCGGCAGGTCGCGCGTCATCTGCCTGGTGTACCCGATCCATTGCCCGCCCCACTCGCTCGGCTCGAGTATCCCCACGGACCAGCTGGCCACGGCGCTCCACGCCGACGGCTGATCATCCTGGTTCCAGGCCATGACCTTCCAGAAGCACTGCTGATGCGAGACCAGTGGCACGCCGTTGTACTCGACGAAAATCGACTGGTCTGAGGCGACCTTGCCGCTGTCCCACAGATCGCCAGCCTGCTGTGCGAGCTGTTCTGGCGAGCTGGCCACGAGGACGCGGTAGGCGGCCTGCCGCTGGTCGTGCCGATCGCTCTGCAGGATCCAGCTCAGCCGCGGCCGC
>DAISIS010000244.1:0-1379 GCA_036821925.1 Pirellulaceae bacterium | reverse complement strand
CCAGCAGCAGCACCAGCAGCAGGCTCTGCGATCCAGATCCGACCAACGCGAAGGCAGCTCGACGAGTACGCATGGTGATCCCCTTTCCGGGCGAAATGGCAGGAAGTGGCCGACCGGGCACGGCACGGTACGCCTGCATACTCGCCTGTTTGCTGCTCAACTGCAAGACGACCGCGGTCACTTTTCGGGGGCGCCGACCGCCGCGACCGCGGCGTTGTGCGAGCGGTGCTGGTGCGAGTGGCTGGGGCCTGATAATCTGTCGGTGCATCACCGGGTCGAAAGGAGGCCAGGACATGGCTGGTTCGCTGTTCATTCCCCAGGGGTACCGTCCCACACTGGATCTGCAGGCCGTGGAATCGGCGATCAAAGACATCAAGGACTTTTTCGAGCACAATCTGGCGGTCGCGCTGAACCTGCAGCGCGTCACAGCGCCGCTGTTTGTCCGCAGCGGCACGGGCATCAACGACGATCTCAACGGGATCGAAAAGCCGGTGCAGTTCCGCGTCAAGGAGGACGGCGATGCCCCGGTGGAGATCGTGCAGTCGCTGGCCAAGTGGAAGCGCCTGGCGCTGGCCCGGTACGGGTTCCAGGTTGGCCAGGGGCTGTACACCGATATGAATGCGATCCGGCCGGATGAGACGATCGACAACATGCACTCGATCTACGTCGACCAGTGGGACTGGGAGAAGATTCTGGCGCCGGACCAACGCCACCTGCAGACGCTCAAAGACACGGTCGAGGCGATCTATGACGTCATCAGTCGCACGGAGTTCCATATTGCCTCGCGCCACTCGAGGATTCGGCCGCTCCTGCCGCCACGCATCAAGTTCGTGACGTCGGAAGAACTGTGCGCACGCTATCCGGAACTCCACCCGCGGCAGCGCGAAGATCGGATCTGTGCCGAGTACAAAGCCGTGTTCGTGATCGGGATCGGCGGTCAGCTGCCGGACGGCCAGCCGCACGACGGCCGCGCACCGGATTACGACGATTGGACAACGCCGCACAACGAGGGGGGGCGCGGACTCAACGGTGACATTCTGCTCTGGCATCCGGTGCTGGAGCGGGCCTTCGAAATCTCGTCCATGGGGATCCGGGTCGACCCGCCCACGCTGCTGCGGCAGCTGGGCGAGCGCAAGCTGATTGAGCGGCAGGAGCTGCCGTTCCACCGGGCGCTGCTGGCAGGGGAGCTGCCACAGACCATGGGTGGCGGAATCGGCCAGTCGCGTCTGTGCATGTTCTTCCTGCGCACGGCACATGTGGGAGAAGTGGCCTGCGGAATCTGGCCCGAATCCATGGTGCAACAATGTGCCCAGGCGAACATCACGCTGCTGTGACGGGAACTCCGGGACCACGCGCACACACAGGCCGTGAGGAGATGC
>DAISIS010000243.1:0-8282 GCA_036821925.1 Pirellulaceae bacterium | reverse complement strand
GGCGGATTGCATCCATTTCGCGTTGCAGAAACTCGTCGAACACCCCCTTGAAGTACCCGAAGGCGACCCTTTCCCGCCGTTTGAATCCCGGGTCGGGCGACAGGGGGGACGGAAAGCGATCCTTACCTTCTTCGTAGAGCGCCGTCACTTCAGCGTCGGCCGGTTCAGGCACTTCGGCCACGAAGTCCGCCACGTCCACCGCGAGCAGTTCGGCGGTGACTCGCCGGTTCAGGCGGTTGTAGCACTCGTAGATCAATTCGGGGGTCGCCGCGAGCAGGCCGCCCTGCGACATGATCAGCATGCGTTGGGCGGCAAGTTCGACCAGCATCTGTGCCATGAACTGCTTGGTATCCAGCCGTCCGCTGGTGGCTTCGCGCAGCAGTTCCGCGTAGTCGGGGCGGTTCGCATCAGTCACATCGCACAGGTTGTCCAGATAGTCCTGAACCGCGGCCTCGCTGATCACGACCCCCATTTCTTTGGCCTTTTCCGCCAGCATGAGGCGCTGGACCAGCTCCTCTTCACTGGAGGCCTGCGTGATGGGCTCGACCTTCGGGCTGATCGAGCGCACCGCGGACTGGGGCACGTCGACCACCTCTCCCTGCAACATGATCTGGTAGACGGGCGCGTTGTCGGCGTCCATCGAGCGTCCCACGTAGGGATAGCTCATCCCCTTGATCAGCGCGACTTGCTCTCCCTTCCAGTTGACCGTGACCGCTTCCACCGCCTCCACCCGCTGCAGCAGCCGCTGCAGGAAGCGGGTGGTCAACAGATGCCGGGTGCGCAGGCGGACAATGTCCGCTTCCCGCAATTCGCCCCCCTTCCAAGTTACGACCACCGGGTTCTGTCCGCCCGCCGTTCCGGCGCGTGTCTGCAGGTAGTCGCTCAGGGGCGGTGCCACCACGAACGCGAACATCAGCATGATGCCGAAGCCGACGAGAAGCGCGTACTGGTATTTGCGGAAAACACGAAGCGGATTGGCCATCGGAGTCCTTCCTGCCTACTTAGCGGGGTTCGCAAAATCGCCTTGACAGACTGGGTCGCCCGGTATTAATGGTCTGAGATTGTATGGCTCATTGACGCAAATACAATCCCAAACAGGCTTCTCCGAGACCCACCACCAGCTCCAGCCCCATTGACAGCGAACGACCGGACAATTCCGATGGTTCCCGGTCGGGAAAGACGATTCTCACTCCAGAGCCAGCTCGTCAGAGCGACCCACATTTTACCCATTTCACACAGTCCAACAATCCGACCTTAACCTACTGATGGCCAAGAAAGCAACCACAGCCGGCGGCAAGTCGCTGGTCATTGTCGAGTCGCCCGCCAAAGCGCGCACGATTTCCAAGTTCCTGGGTGGCGACTACGACGTGCACGCCAGCATTGGGCACGTACGTGATCTGCCCAAGGGCACGCGGGAGATCCCGGCGCAGTACAAAGGGGCGGACTGGGCGTATCTGGGCGTGAACGTCAACGAGGGGTTTGTGCCGATCTACGTGGTGCCGGCGGACAAGAAGGCCCAGGTGACCAAGCTCCGCAACGCCATCAAAACGGCACGCGACCTGTATCTGGCGACGGACGAGGATCGCGAGGGGGAAGCGATCAGCTGGCACCTCCACGAGCTGCTCAAACCCCGGATTCCGGTCCACCGGCTGGTGTTCCACGAAATCACCAAGGAAGCGATCGACGAGGCGTTGGCCAGTCCGCGGGACATCGACAATGGGCTGGTGCGGGCCCAGGAAACGCGGCGCATTCTCGATCGGCTCTACGGATACGAAGTCTCGCCGCTGCTGTGGCGCAAGATCGGACCGCGGCTGTCGGCCGGTCGGGTGCAGAGCGTGGCGGTGCGTCTGATCGTCGAGCGGGAGCAGGAGCGGCGGGAGTTTGTCGAGGCGAGTTACTGGGACCTGGTGGGGACGTTCGCGACCAGCCACGGGGCGTTCCAGGCCGATCTGATCTCCGTGGATGGGCGCCGGATCCCGACCGGGCGGGACTTCGACCCGCGCACCGGGCGGTTGAAGGATGCCCGCCTGATGCTGCTCGATGCGGCCGCGGCGCGGCAATTAGCCGAGCGGCTGCAGCAGGCGACTTTCCGCATCACGGCGCTGGAAGACAAGCCCTACACGATGCGGCCGGCGCCCCCCTTCACGACCAGCACCATGCAGCAGGAGGCCAACCGCAAGCTCGGCTTCACGGCCCGGCGCACGATGCAGGTGGCTCAGAACCTGTACGAGAACGGCTACATCACCTACATGCGTACCGATTCCACGAACCTGGCGCAGGTGGCGATCAACGCTGCGCGCGCGCTGGTGGAATCGGAGTACGGTCGCGAGTACCTGCCGGATCGGCCGCGCGCCTACAGCTCCAAAGTCAAGAATGCCCAGGAGGCGCACGAAGCCATTCGGCCGGCCGGGCACCCGTTCCGCCTGCCAGACTCGTTGCGGCGCGAGCTGAACAGTGACGAGTACCGGCTGTTCGAGATGATCTGGAAGCGCACGATCGCCAGCCAGATGGCCGACGCGCGGGGGCACCGCACGTCGATCACCATTGAAGGTGACGGGGCGGTGTTCCAGGTCAGCGGCAAGCGGGTCGACTTCCCGGGATTTCTGCGGGCCTACGTCGAGGGTTCGGACGATCCCAACGCCGAGTTGGCCGACAAGGAGACCATCCTGCCGGTGATCCGCCGCGACGAGCCGTTGACCTGCCGGCAGCTTGACTGCAAAGGGCACACGACGCAGCCTCCGGCGCGTTACAGCGAAGCGTCGCTCACGCGAACGCTCGAGGAGATGGGGATCGGGCGGCCGAGCACGTATGCGGCGATCATCGACACGATTCTGGCACGCGATTACGTGTTCAAGAAGAACAACTCGCTCGTCCCCACCTGGGTGGCGTTTTCGGTGATCCGCCTGCTGACCGAACACCTCCCGCAGCTGGTGGACTACCAGTTCACCGCGCAGATGGAGGACCTGCTGGACGCGATCAGTCGGCACGAGAAGCAGCATGTGGAATACCTGCATCAGTTCTTTTTCGGGGACAGCGTGCCCGGGCTGCGGTACCAGGTGGAGGCCAAGATCAAGGAGATCGATGCCCGGGACGTCAGCCGGTTCTCGATCGGCATCCCGCCCGGGGGTACCGAAGCCGAGGCGATCTTCCTGCGCGTCGGCAAGTACGGTCCGTTTCTGGAACAGGGAGCGCGGCGGGCCAGCCTGCCGGACGGCCTGGCCCCCGACGAACTGACACTCGAGAAAGCGGTGGAACTGCTCGAGCAGGGGCAGCAGGTGGACGAGCCGCTGGGGCTCTGCCCTGACACGCACAAACCGGTGTTTGTCAAACAGGGGCGTTACGGACCGTACGTGCAGCTGGGGACCACCGACGACGAAGCCAAGCGGAACGCATCGCTCCTGCGGGGCATGCAGGCGGCCGATGTGGATCTGCAGACGGCGCTGCAGCTGTTGTCGCTGCCGCGCACGTTGGGCGAACATCCGCAGTCGCAGGAGCCGGTGGTGGTGTCCAACGGCCGGTATGGGCCGTACGTCAAGTGCGGTGCCGAGACGCGATCGCTCCCGGCGGACGTCTCGCCGCTGACGATCACCCTGGAAACCGCCCTGCAGCTGCTGGCCCAGCCCAAGACGGGCGGGCGCCGCCGCGCCGCGCCGCAGGAGCCGCTGCGGCAGTTCCCCGCATCGCCGGTGACCGGCCACCCCATCAAGCTGCTGCTCGGCCGGTACGGGCCGTACGTGACCGACGGCACCACCAACGCGTCCCTTCCCAAGGGCGCCTCCCCGGACGAGCTGACCTTTGAACAGGCGACGCAGCTGCTGGCCGAACGGGCCCTCCGCGGCGGTGCCAAGCGGCCGGCGGCCAAGCGGTCCGGGGGAACCCGGAAGGG
The DNA here is from genome assembly GCA_036821925.1 of Pirellulaceae bacterium. Taxonomy (GTDB): domain Bacteria; phylum Planctomycetota; class Planctomycetia; order Pirellulales; family Pirellulaceae; genus JAAYDI01. The sequence continues at coordinate 4,396 of DAISIS010000243.1, read as the reverse complement.
CACGACCACCAAGAAGAGCGGCCGCACCAAGTCGTCGTGACGTGCGGAGCATGCGTCTGCCGCGCGCAGGGTCGCTCCGTCACGCCCGGTCTTCCCGCTCGGCAGCGACGGCGACGGCCAGCGCTGTCGCGTGGGTCCGGCAGTGCGAGATGCTGATCAGCATGTCGCCGATCCCCAGCCGTTCGCACAGGTCGCGTGCTTCACCACCGAGCGCGACGCTGGGTTTGCCTGCCACATCGTTGCGAATCTCCATATCGCGCCAGCGGATCCCGCGGGACCAGCCGGTACCGAGCGCTTTGAGAATGGCCTCTTTGGCTGCCCACCGCCCGGCGTAGTGCTGGGTGGTCGCCTTGCGCGCGCTGCAGTACTCGATCTCGCGCGGCGTGAACACGCGCGTCAGAAACAGCTCGCCGTGGCGTTCAATCATCTGCGCGATGCGCAGGCATTCCACAATGTCGGTGCCGATTCCAATTACGGTCATGGCTGGTTCACCTTGAGCGCACCGGGACTCCGCACGCCTGCTGCACGCGGTGCAGGACCTGCGCTGCCTTGCGCCGCGCGCGCGCTGCGCCGTCGGCCAGGATCGCTTCCACCCGCTCCAGATCTCCCTCCAACTCGCGGCGCCGGGCACGGGCGTCACGGAAGTATTCCTCCGCCACCGCCGCCAGCTCCTTCTTGACCGTCCCGTAGCCGAAGCCGCCGCGCCGGTACAGCGCCGCCATCTCCTCGCGGCGGGGCGCGTCCGCGAACAGGCAGTACAGTTGAAACAGATGGTCGGTCTCCGGCGCTTTCGGCTCCTCCATCGCACGCGAATCGGTCGTGATGCGCATGATCTTCTTCCGGACCGACACCGGCTCCTCGAAGATCTCGATCGTGTTGTCGTAGCTCTTCGACATCTTCTCCCCGTCCGTGCCGGGCACTTTGGCCGAACTCTCCATCAGCTGCGCCCGCGGCATCGCGAAGACGTCGCCATAGAGATGATTGAAACTCCGCGCCAGATCGCGGCAGACCTCAATGTGCTGCACCTGGTCTTCCCCGACCGGCACCAGATCGGCGTCATATGCCAGAATGTCAGCCGCCATCAGCACCGGGTACGCGAACAGCCCGGCATCGGCCGCTAGTCCTTTGGCCTTCTTCTCCTTGTAGGCCACGCAGCGCTCGAGCAGCCCCATGGGCGCGTTTGTCATCAGCAGCCAGCACAGCTCCGACACTTCCGGCACGTCGGACTGCACGAATAGCGTGGCACGGTCCGGATCCAGCCCGAGGGCCAGCAGATCGAGCGCCGCATCGAGCGTGGCCTGCCGCAGACGCTGCGGATCGCGGACCGTCGTCAAGGCGTGCAGGTTGGCAATGAAGTAGTACGCCTCGTGGCCGTCCTGCAGCGCAATGTACTGCCGAATCGCGCCGAAGTAGTTACCCCAGTGGAATCGCCCCGTCGGTTGTATGCCAGAGAGTATTCGCATCGCTGTCAATAATTCGTCAGTTGTTCGTGTTCAATGTTCCCACCAGATCCACCACAAGCCGCACCCCGGCCTCGGCCAGCGCCGCTGGCAACGCCGCCACCAGCCGCTGCGAGACCGTCGGATCATAGTAGTTGGCCGTGCCGATCTGCACCGCCGACGCGCCGGCCACCAGAAACTCCAGGACGTCGTCGATCGTCGCAATGCCCCCAATGCCCACCACCGGGACGGCAGCCGCCTGAGCCACCTGGTACACACAGCGCAGCGCCACCGGCTTGATCGCCGGACCGCTCAGCCCGCCCAGGACATTGCCCAGCACCGGCCGGCGACGACGCCAGTCCACCGCCATCCCCAACAACGTGTTGATCACGCTCACCGCATCCGCCCCCCCCTGAGCAGCAGCCTGAGCAACCACCGCAATGCGGGTCACGTTGGGCGTCAGCTTGGCCAGGAGCGGCAGCGAACAGGCGCGGCGCACCGCCGCCACGAGCTTCCCACACTGATCGGGATCGGTGCCGAAATCTACCCCACCTGCGACATTGGGGCACGAGACGTTCAGTTCCAGGCCGTCCACTCCGCCGGCCGCCTCCAGCCGTGCTGCCAGCTGCACGTACTCCTCCGGATTGCGCCCCGCGATGCTCACAATCACGCGCGTGCCCATCTCTCGCAGGTAGGGCAAGTGGTGGGCCACGAACGCCTCGATGCCGTCGTTGTCCAGCCCGATCGAATTGAGCAGGCCCGACGCCGTCTCCACCGTCCGCCACGGCGGGTTGCCGCATCGCGGCTCGGCGGTGACCGTCTTGGGAATGACCGCTCCCAGGCAACGGAGGTTCACCAGATGCTCCATCTCCCGCGCATACCCAAACGTGCCGCTGGCGACCAGGATTGGGTTGGCCAGTTCCAGTCGGCCGAGCCGCACGCGGAGATCGAGATCGGAGTTCTGGGCAGGCAGGTTCGTCATGGGCTTCGCAGCCAGGGCCACCATGCGTCAGGCGATCACAAGTGCTGATATGGTAGGCCAGTCTAGCGGCTGGGCAGATCTGATGACAGGGCCGCCAGGACGCGCGCGAGAAGCCGCTCCGGCCAGCGCCAGCCCTCCGGCCCGGCGGCCCGACATGTCAGGCCGGGTGCCTGACCCCGCCACGCCGCGACGCGACGAGAGAGTCCCTGCCACAAGTGGCTCGCGGCGAGTGCGGCAGTCCGCAGGGCGCGTGCGATTCCGGTCGGGAGTCGGCTCCGCGCCTCCTGAATCTGGCGCCTGCGACCGGCCGTCGCAAGCGGCATGCTACCGGAAACGCTGGATCGTGGCCGCGCTGCGGACCAGGACGGCTAGATCACGCCACCGTGGACCCGTTCCGGGTTCATGTGATCAGGCTGATCCAGGAACCAGAACCGCTCCCACTGGTTGAGCGCCTGACGCATGTCCTCGGACGTGAAGATCAACTGCCGTGTGCGACGCACCCGATCCGCTGAGTAGATCGGAATGAAACAGCCCACAGTTGTGCTCAACAGCGTGCAGAGCAGAGCCGCGTAGAAGATTCGACGCATCGAATCAATCCTCCCTGAACAGAATGCATCGCTCCCGGCGAGACTGGTCCGCGCCGAAAGAATCCTTAACTCTGAGGCGTACCCATACTGGGCGTCGTGGACGCTGGTGCTGGCGCTCCAGGGGCCAGGTCGGACGCCGGTTCTAACCGCTCCAGCACGGCCCTGGATCGCGCGGCTGCCTCCGCCACCTCGCGTTCCAACTGCCGCACCCGCTCTTCCATCTCCTTGCCCGGCTTGAACGTGACGACGAACTTCTGCGGCACGTCGACGCGCTGCCCGGTCCGCGGGTTTCGTGCTTTGCGGGCAGCGCGTTTCTTCACTTCAAACACGCCGAAATTCCGCAGCTCGATGCGTTTCTCTTCCACCAGTGCCTGCACAATCGCATCGAACGTCTTCTGCACGATTTCCTTGGTCTTTAGTTGGGTCAAACCGATCTCTTCCGAAATCGTTTTGACGATTTCTTTCTTCGTCACGACTCAACTCCCTCACTGGGCACTCAAAAGGTCGAGAAATGTCGGTCCTTCGACCCGCCTCTTGTTGCTCCAAGTGTAAATGCCACAAGCACTAGAGTCAAGCTCATTCCCGCTTTCCCCACCCCTGGCCGCGTGCCCGAACCGTGCTGAATAACGCCGATTTCCGGAACACCGCATTCCTGCGGGATAGGTCGCAAGTCCCATGACTACAAGCACTTAAGGGCACTTACCTCCACTGAGTCGACGACGTTTTTCGTAAGCCTTGAACTAATCAGTATTTCCGGCAATTCACACAGGCCGCGCCAGACGCCAGCGCGTAATCGACAGATGGCATTATCGACCGTCCAATCCCCCAACTTCAACCAATCCGTAAAGTCGGCTCAACACGACTGACCGCACCCGAATACCGCGCCGTGAACCACCCCGGGGAGGGAAAGCAGCAACCCAGCCCAGGTAGCTTCGCGCAGCTGGCCACAGGAGCAGTTCACTAGGCCTGGCGAGCGGACTGAGCCCCCGTAACGGGGTGGCCGAAGGCGCTGGCCGGCAGTCCTGTCACACGCGAATCACCTGCCGTTGCGATTCGATTTCGGCCAGCTGGTAGAGGCGTCCCTGGCCGCTGCCGGGACACACTTGACAGGTTCGCTCCCAGGACTCAGGAGTCTCGACATTCGAGTCCCAGAATGGCCACGTCCGGCACTGCCGCGGACGCACCGCGTAGGCCCGGCATTGCCGCGTGTGGGGATCCAACAGGACGCAGTCGTAGTTGCTGCGTTCTCTGAGGCTGTGCCGGATGCCGACCGGCCGGACGTACAGCCGCTCGAATTCAGCCACATCGGCGCATTGCATGGCCACCGCCAACTGCTGCATCTCCTCTTTATTGACCCACACATAGCCGGGCGCACCGGTACAGCAGTC
>DAISIS010000242.1:0-8289 GCA_036821925.1 Pirellulaceae bacterium | reverse complement strand
GGGCCATCATCTCAACCACCTTGCGCGTCATGCGCGCGGAACGCAGGCCGATCGGTCCCGATCGACCCTGGCAGCTGCTGATCCTTACACGAGTGGCAGCGTCACCGGCCGCCCCGTCTGATAGCACTGCTGCGCGGCGAACACCACTTCGTGGGAAATGATGGCGTCGCTGAGATTGCAGTGCGACTCCACATCACCCAGGATGCACTCGACGAAATGATCGATCTCCGCCTGAAACGGGTGGTGCGTCACATCGCTCGAATCCGGCAGGATGACGGGCAACGTCACCCAGTCGGTCTGACCCGGGAACTTGTGCGACCAGACACGGTTGTCGAAGACCGATCCGCGATCGCCGAAGATGCGGAGCGGGAACCGGTAGGGCATGATGCAGTCGGCGTTGACCGACACCTTGCCCACCGCCCCGTTGGCGAACTTGACGAGGACGACTTCCAGCCCCTCGTACTCCATGGGTGGAGCGTTCTCCGTCCAGGTGTTGGACAGCGGATTGTACTCGCGCGTCAGCCCTTTCCGGTAACCTCCCTGCATCGCAAACACTTCGACCGGCTGCGCGGCCTCGTATTCACCCGGTGCGGCAAACCAGCGCAGCGCGTCGACAGCATGGCAACCGCCGACCAGCAACGCGCTGACTCCCTGTTCCCGAGTGCGGGCCGCATTCCAGCCCGACCACCAGCTGCCGTTGTGGCTCAGGTAATCCGCTTCCACGTAATAGGGCTGTCCCAGCGCGCCGTCGCGCATCAGCGCTTTGATCATCCGGAACAGCGGATTCCAGCGCAGCACGAAGCTGACCACGGTCTTGACGCCGGCAGCGCGCACTGCGTCGCGCATCGTGCGCAGTTCGTCGAGCGAGATGCCGGCCGGTTTTTCAATGACCAGGTGCTTGCCCGCCCGGGCCGCCGCGACGACGTGCGCACAGTGCAGGTGCTGCGGCGTGCAGACAGCCACCACGTCGATCCCCGCTTGCTCCAACGCCCGGTCCAGATCGTCGTACAGCCCCACGTCACGCAGACCCGATTCGGCAGCGCGGTGGCGCGCTTCCTCTACCGTCTTGCTGCAGATCGCGGCGACGTGCGTGTGCGGATTCCGCTGCAGCGCCGCAATGTGCTGGGTCGAGACCCAGCCGGCACCGTGCACCAGAACACCCAGAGCTTTGGTCATCATGGATCCTCCTCATAGATCGGTAGGGGGCTGTGCCAGACGATGCGTCTGCTGGAGACCTCGTTCACCAGGCAGTCTGTCGAGCGGCCAGCAGCAGGGCGTCCACATTCTCCGGCGGAGTTTCGATCGCCAGCGTACAGCCGGAACTGAGCACAAAACGCGCGTGGCCACAGTCGCGCATGGTCTGCACCAGCTGCTGCGCCGCCGCCCGCACCACCGCTGCGCTGCCCCGCGCCAACACCCCCACCGGGTCCAGATTCCCCCAGATGGTGATTGCCGGCCCGAGGTTCCCGCACGCCTGCCGCATGTCCACCTGCTGGTCCAGCTCCAGGACCTCCGCGCCGGAGGTGGCCATGTCGGCCAGAATCGGCGTGGCATTCCCGCAGATGTGCAGCGAAATCGGCGCCGCCGTGTGCCGCCGAATGCCTTCAATCACGCGCTGCTCCGCCGGCAACGCCACCTGCCGGTAGAGCTGCGGTCCGATCAGGCCGGCCGGCGAGTCGCCACCACTCAACATGTCGGCCCCCGCCCCCGCCAGTGCCACCGCATACGCCTGCGCGTACTCACTGCAGCGCTCCATCAGCGCTGCCACCAACGATCGATCATCCAGCAGAGACGTCATCACCGGCTGCATGCCCATCAGCGCACACGCCAGCGAAAACGGATACTGATCAAAACACGCCACCACAAAGGCCCGCTGCCCCAGCGCATCAACCACCCGCTGCACGGCCTCGATCATCAAGGGCCAACGCCCCTGGCTGCGAGGGTCCGGTGGCGGAATCCGGTCAACGTCCGCCAGCGTCCGTACCAGCGGCGCACCGGCTCCCCCCAGCGGCTGATTATCGCCCGCGAACCCCACCCGCGCGCCCATCGCCTCGGCCGTGACCCAGGTGTCCGCTGATACCCAGACCGCATCCGGCTGAAACCGCTCGTAGTAACGCACAATGCACTCCGCCATCGTACGCGCATCGGTGGTGTACTGCCGCAGTGTCACGCCGCTCAGGTGCGCACAGTAATGGACCGCAAGTGGCCCGGTGGCCAAGCGAGGCGCAGGCTCGCCCGCCAGCGCCCGTTGTACGATCTGTCGCGAATTGAAGTTCATGGCAGGTCCGTGCTGCCGCGACCAACGCCGCAGCGCAAATCCTCTCGGCACTTCCCCAGTCCACACAAACTGCGTGTGGACAACAGGCTGCAATTATTCCACATTCGCAACCCGCCTGCACCAATACGTTGCATACGCCGCACCGACACCCGTCACCCCCACATGCGGGGGGCAGGATGGGTGGTGACGGGCCAGCGAATCGACTAGCCTGGAATCACATCCTACCCACGACGATTTCCGACCTTTGCACGAGTCAATCCACATGATGAGACGATTTCGCGGGCGGCCTCTCAAGCTCTGGACGATCCTTCTGGCTGGATTGACTGTGGGCCGAACCGTGTCGGCCGACGATCAGCCGCAATGGGGGCAGCAGTTCTCGCGCAACATGGTGTCGCCTGAAACGGGCCTGCCGGACGACTGCGATCCGGAGACGGGACGGAACATCAGGTGGACCGTGCCGCTGGGCAGCCAGGCCTTTGCTTCACCCATCATTGCGCAGGGGCGCGTGCTGATCGGGACCAACAACGGCGCGCCACAGGATCCGCGTCATCAAGGCGATCGCGGCGTATTGTTGTGCCTGAACGCAGCGGACGGCAGTCTGCTGTGGCAGCTGGTGGTCCCGCGGCTGCTGGGTGAGGATGGTTATCTGGACCAGCCCAATATCGGCTTCTGTTCGCCACCAACTGTGGAAGGGAATCGCGTGTACGTCGTGACGAACCGATCCGAAGTTGTATGCCTGGACTTGCACGGGCAGTACGATGGCAACGACGGCCCGTACCTGGACGAAGGCCAGCACATGGTTCAACCGGGCGAGCCGCCACTGGAAGTCACCGCCAGAGACGCGGACATCATCTGGATCTACGATCTGATTGGCAGTGCGGGAATTCACCCGCACGATTCGCCGCACAGTTCCATCCTGATTGATGGCCGGTACCTGTATCTGAACACCGGGAACGGCGTGGATCATCGGGATCCGTCGCGCACGTTCATCCCCCAACCGGAAGCGCCCAGCCTGATCGTGCTGGACAAGGAGACGGGGGGGCTGGTGGCACAGGATGACGAGCGGATTGGCCCCAACGTGTTTCACTGCACGTGGTCATCCCCGGCGTTGGGTGAGGTGGACGGCAGGCGGCTCATCTTCTTCTGCGGTGGCGACGGTGTGGTGTACGCATTTGAAGCGCTGCCGCAGGACGGCGATCTGCCGCCGGCCCACAAGCTTCGGCGCGTCTGGCGTTACGACTGCGATCCGGCAGCCCCGAAGGAGGACATTCACAGCTACTATCACAACCGCAAAGAGAGTCCCAGCAACATCATGGGAGCGCCGGTGTTCTACAAGAACCGGATCTACGTGACCGGCGGCGGGGATTTCTGGTGGGGCAAGACGACGGCCTGGGTTCACTGCATCGACGCGGCACAAACCGGGGATATCACGCACACCGGCCGCGTCTGGTCCCAGACCCTGCTGCAGCACTCGTGCGCCACGCCGGCGATCTGGAACGACCTGGTGTTTGTCGGGGATCTCGGACGCCGAGTCTACTGCTTCGATGCGCAGACCGGCGAAGAGTACTGGTCCCACGCGATGAAGGGGGATGTCTGGTCGTCGATCCTGGCCGCTGACGGCAAGGTCTACGTGGGGTCCTACGGCCGCGACCTGTGCGTGTTCGAAGCTGGACGCGACAAGAACCTGTTGGGTGCGACCCGCTTCGATAGTCCCATCTCGACAACGCCCACCGCCGCCAACGGTGTGCTGTATGTCAACACGTTGACGACACTCTACGCCATTGGCCGAGAGGACGAGCAATGACCGCCTTGCGCAACAGTCAATTCGGTACCGATGGCTCCGGGTGTGCCACGTTGGGAGTGCTGTGCCTGCTGGTGTGCTGGATTCCAGGCGGGCAGCTGGCGGCCGCCGGCCGCACGGAGGTCCTGGAGAATTCCGCGATCCGCGTGGCGTTCGACGCCGAGCACGGCGGGCTCGTCGCACTCGTCGACAAACAGGCCGGACACGATCACCTGGCGCCCGGCACAGCGGGCGAGTTGTGGACGCTGTCGTTAGCCGATGGCACAGTCATCATGCCATCGCAGGCGACGGCCGTTTCGTGCGTCCAGTCCGCATCCGGCGCGCAGCTGACGATCCGCTGGACTGACTTCGCCCACGTCCCGGCGCCCCACCTGGCCGTGACTGCCCACATCGCGCTTGATCCGGCTGAGCCGGCCAGCCAATGGCGGATCGAGCTGGCGGGACTGAGGGGCCTGGTTGTGCGATCGCTCAAGTACCCGAGACTCACGGGGATCGGGCCGCAGGAGCAGGAAGTGCTGGCCGTACCGGTGTGGATGGGGGAGCAGACGCGGCAGGCGCGGCCGCTGTTGAATCCGGCCGGGCGACCTGGTGGACGTTTCGAGTGGTCGTATCCGGGTCTGCTGTCGTTGCAGTGCCTCACGCTCTATCGCCAGCAGGGTCCCGGGCTGATGGTGGCCACGGACGACACGGCGGCGCTGCGCAAGCACTTCGCCGTGTTCGGAGATGGCGCCGGCGGTCTGGGTATGGAGGTGGAGCATGTGCCGCCCGACGCCGGCGGCTTCGATTCGTTTGCACCCCCCTATGCGGTCCGCGTGCGGCTGTTTCAGGGGGACTGGTACACGGCGGCGGAACACTACCGGACCTGGGCGCGGGAGCAGTCGTGGGTGCACCAGAGCCGCCTGCGGCGCGGGCTGACGCCGGACTGGGTGCTGGATACGGGCCTGTGGGTCTGGAACCGGGGGCGTTCGCCCGGCGTGCTCCCCCCCGCGACGACGCTGCAGGAGGCTGCAGGCGTCCCCGTCTCGGTGTTCTGGCACTGGTGGCACGGTTGCCCCTACGACGCCGGGTTCCCGGAGTATCTGCCACCGCGTGAAGGTGCCGACCCATTTCGCGAGGCAGTACGCATGGCGCACGAGCGCGGCCTGCACAGTATCGTCTACATGAACCAGCGGCTGTGGGGGATGACAGCGCGCAGCTGGACGGAGGAGGGCGCCGCACGATTCGCCGTTAAGAATCCGGATGGCCAGGTCACCCCCGAAGTCTACAACACGTTCATGAAAGTACCCTGCGCATCGATGTGCATGGGAACCGAGTTCTGGCGCGGCAAGTACGCGGGCCTGGCAACCGAAGCGGTGTGCGATCTCGGTGTCGACGGCATCTACATGGATCAGGCCTGCCAGAGCCTTGCCTGCTACGACGCGACACACGGCCATCCGTTGGGTGGCGGTGCCTGGTGGATGCAGGGTTTCCAGTCCCTGGCCGCCGATATCCGGCACCGCTGCGAAAGCACCCGGCAGGTGGCACTTGCGGGCGAGGGGTGTGGCGAGGCGTGGCTGCCACATCTGGACCTGATGCTCAGCCTGCAAGTGAGCATGGAGCGTTATGCGGCGCCCGGCCTGTGGGATCCGATTCCCATGTTCCACGCCGTCTATCACGACTGCGCCATGCTCTACGGCAACTACTCGTCGCTGACGCGCCCCCCCTACGACGACCTGTGGCCGGCCGAGTATGCTCCGGACAAGCCGCTGCAACTGCTGGACGAGAAGTTCGCGCAGCAGTTCCGCCTGGAGCAGGGAAGGGCCTTTGTCTGGGGCCAGCAGCCGACGCTGGCCAACTTCCTGCCGGAGCAGTTGGAGTCGCGCCGCGCGGAACTGGATTTCCTGATCCGGATTGCCCGACTGCGCCGCAACGCCGCCAAGTACCTGCGGGACGGCGTGTTCCTGCGGCCGCCCGAGACGGGCACCGGTGAAGTCACGATTCCCATGTCGCGACTGAGCATCTACGCGGGGCAGCACGACGCGGTGCAGGAGTACACCAAGACGGTGCCCGCCGTCCTGGCCGCCGCGTGGCAGGCCGCGGACGGTGCGGTCGCCGTCGCGTTGGCCAATCTCACCCGCGAATCCATGCCCGTGCAAATCGCCCTCGCCAGCCCTGCCTGGCCGCTGCCGGAACAGGGTCTCATCCGGCGGATTGAAGAACAGGCATCGGTGGCGGTGGGCACGTTCAACCAGGGTGCCGCGTCGCTGACAGTGACCCTCGATCCGACCGATGTGCGCGTGTACGAGTTCGTCCCCCAGTAAACGTGCTCGCCAGCACATTTCATGCAGAACGGGACGACCGCCGAGAGGAACCGCGACCCCTCCCAGCGCTCACTCTTCCAGCACGCCGATCTCGACGTGTGACGGAAGGCCGGCAGATCGATAGACGCGGTGTATCGCTTTGACGAAATCCTCAGGTTTGGCCAGGAATACGCTGTCGACATATTTCTGCGGGTTCCGGTCCACCAGGGGAAACCACGTACTCTGGATCTGGATCATCAGGCGGTGCCCCTGCCGGAATGTATGCAGGACATCCTGCAGCGGCAGCTTCACTGGCGCTGGCTCGTTGGCCACAAACGGCTTGGGCTGGGCGGGATCGTCGCGGAATCGCCCGCGAATCACTTCGCTGCGCACCATCATCTGGTAGTTGCCGAGGTGCTGACCCGGCGCCACAAACTGATTATCCTGTGCATCCGGAGGAAAGACATCGATGAGCTTGACCACCCAGTCTGCATCGGACTCAGACGTGGAGACGAACAGCTCAGCAATCAGCGGTCCACAGAGTGTCAGATCCTTGTCCAGCACCTTGGTTTGATAGACGAGCACGTCAGGTCGCCGCGCGGCGAAGCGCTGATCGCCGGTCATATAGGCGACGTCCATGCCAATGGAAATGTCCTCGACGAACGGGACCGGCCGGGCAGGATCGCTGGTGAATTCATCGCACGCCGCATCCGGCTCGTCCGGCGCATCAAACGTCAGCATTTCGTCCCGCTGCAGGTACAGGTTCCGGCGCTGCATCTGAGCGGGGGGCCACTGGTCGAATTGCCGCCACCGATTGGCCCCGGTCTGGAACACGGTCGCCTCCGGCAGCGTTGGGGCATGCCCATCCTTCAGGTGCGTCTGGAAGAAAACCCTTTCGATCCAGTCTCGATAGTACTCTGCCGTACATGATCCAAACTGGATATTGCCCAGGTGATCGCCCCGGCCGCGCGACCACTCGCCATGTTGCCAGGGTCCCATGACCAGGTTGTTGGCGATCCCCGGATTGTCGGCCTCGATGCGCCGGTAGATCTGGAGCGGCCCGTACAGGTCTTCTGCATCAAACCAGCCGCCGACGATCAGAACCGCCGGTGCCACGCGTTTCAGGTGCGGCAGCAGATTCCGACACTGCCAGTACTGATCGTAGTTCGGATGTGCGACGAGGTCATCCCACAAGGCCACGCGGTCGCGCATGTACTGGGGATTGGCATTCGCCAGCGGCCCCAGGTCCAGGTAGAACTGGTAGCCATCGGGGGTCCCGTGCTCGAACGCGGCCGCCGGCAGTGGAGTGGGCTTCGGTCGCGGCTGCGCGTGCCGCACGGCGAAACTGAACGCGTGCGGCAGGAAGAACGCTCCATGGTGGTGGAAATCGTCGTACCACCAGTCGGCGATCGGGGCCTGGGGCGAGACGGCCTGCAGCGCTGGATGCGCGTCGATCATGCCGGCCGCCGCGTAGAAACCCGGATAGGAGACGCCCCACAGCCCGACCCGGCCGTTGTGGTGCGGAACATGGTCCAGAAGCCACTCAATGGTGTCAAACGTGTCGGTGCTCTCGTCGACGTCCTGCGGACCCGACTTGTCGGGCCGGTGCGGCGTCAGATGCTGGAACGTCCCCTCCGACATGTAGGAGCCGCGCACGTCCTGGAACACGAAGATGTACCCATCCTGCTGCAGCTTCAGGTTCGGCCCTAACGCGGCGGGGTACGCGTCCGGGCCGTAGGGTCCCACCGAATAGCACGTGCGGAGCATCAGGATCGGGTATGTCTTCTCGGGCGCGGCGTCCACAGGCATGTAGACCGCGGTGAACAGATTCACCCCGTCACGCATGGGAATGCGGTGTTCCGCCTTTGCGTACATCGCGCGCACGGATTCCTGCCCTTGACCGTGCGCCGCGTCACAGGACAGAAGCAGGG
>DAISIS010000241.1:0-8304 GCA_036821925.1 Pirellulaceae bacterium | reverse complement strand
CAGTGGAGGCGGGCCTGTCTGCTGCGTTGGCGGCGCACGAGGGGGACTTGCGGCGCGACCCGCGTCTGCTGCTGTCGCGCACGCGCCGCACGCTGCCGGGCGTGATGGCGTGGCAGGACGACGAGGTGTTCCGCACCTGGCCGCACGAGCTGGCGGCGCTGGGGCTCAGATCCTGAACCAGTTGCGCAGTCCGAGGCGGAACAACATCCAGAGCGCTGCGAGGCTCTCACGCGTGTTGATCTTGGAGTGGCCGCGCTGACGGTTGGCGAAGACAATCGGGATCTCTTCGAAGCGCGCACCGACCTGTTTGAACCGCCACAGGATCTCCTCCAGGCAGGCATAGCCGTGACTGCGGATCGAGTCCAGGTCGACGCGCTCGAGCAGCGCGACGCGAATGCACCGAAAGGCACCGCTGCAGTCCCGCACGGGCAGGCCCAGCATCAGGCGCGCAAAGGCATTGATGCTGCGGCTCATCCACCGGCGGTAGCGCGGCCAGCCGATCGTGCCGCCCCCCGGCACGTACCGCGAGCCGATGACGATGTCCGGCGCGGCTGCCTGGGCGCGGCCGATCCGCTCCAGCATCTGCGGGATTTCCCGCGGATCATGGCTCCCGTCCGCGTCCAGCAGCACGACGTACGTGTAGGCGTGCTGGACCGCGTGCCGCAGCGCCGCCACCGTGGCGCTGCCCAACCCCATCTTGCGCGGCCGATGCAGGCAGACGATCCGCGGATCGGCTGCCGCCTGCTCCGCCGCCCAGTGGCCGGTCCCATCGGGCGAGTTGTCGTCCACCACCAGCAGTTCAGCGTCGGGTACCACGGCCAGCACCTGCCGCACCAGGTCCGGCAGGTTGTCCCGTTCGTTGTATGTGGCCATGGCCACCAGGAGTTTGTCGGGGGGAGTCATGGAGTGCCGGTGGCCATGCTGCGGTAGTAGTGGATGGATCGCCGCAGTCCCTCGTGAAACGCGACGGGCGGTTCGTAGCCGAGCAACGTGCGGGCGCGGGTGATGTCGGCCATGCTCTCACGCACGTCGCCGACCCGCGGCGGCTCGAATCGCGGCGCGACCTGCGTGCCCAGCATTTCGTTGAGTGCGGCGAGCAGGTCCAGCAGGGTGGTGGCCTGCCCGTCTGCCACATTGATGCACTGCCCCGGCACCTCGGCCGAGGTGCTGTCCATCGCCAGCAGGTTCCCATGCACGACGTTCGCCACGAACGTGAAATCGCGCGATTGCCGTCCGTCCCCGTACACGGTCGGCGGACGCCCCTCGAGCAGCGCCGTGATAAACAAGGGGATCACAGCCGAATAGGGGCTGGCCGGATCCTGCCGCGGACCAAACACGTTGAAGTAGCGGAGCGTGACGGTCTGGAGCCCATACGTGTGGTAAAAGGCCTGGCAGTACATTTCGGCCCCCAGCTTGGCGGCCGCATACGGCGAGAGCGGCTGGAGCAGGTCCGTCTCGCGTTTCGACGAACTGGGCTGGTCCCCGTACGCGCTGCTCGAACCGGCATACACCACTCGCCGTACGCCGGCCCGCCGCGCCTGATCCAGCAGCGTGACGGTACCTGTGACACACGCCAGATTCGTGTCCAGCGGATACTCCACGCTCCGCGGTACCGACGCCAACGCCGCCTGATGGAAAACGTTTTCCACACCCCGCAACGCCCGCTCCACCGCCGCCTGGTCCGCCACGTCTCCTTCCACGAACTCGACATCGTCCGCAATCGGGGCGAAATTCTCCCGCCGCCCCGTGCTCAGATTGTCCAGAATCCGCACCCGATCACCACGCCGCACCAGCGCCTCCGCAATGTGCGACCCAATGAAGCCAGCGCCCCCCGTCACCAGATAAGTTCCCATGCTTGGCCCTCACATGTTTTCAGGCGTCCCCCCCACCGCGTGCCGGGAAAGTATAACTTGTCCCACCGCGGGCAGGACAGTGAGCGCGCTGCAGAGGAGCAGGGAAAATAGAGAGGAGAGAGGAGAGAGGAGAGAGGAGAAAAAATAGAGTGGGGGGTGCCGGAGGGGGGCTTTGGGTGGCTCCTGCCCGACGCTACGGCCGGACCCCTGTTGCGATGCTGCCGAGCAGCCGGGCGCCGGCCGCTGTCAGCTTCTGAGCGGTGATGACAGCCTGTTGCCGGTCGGCCGCTCCCAACTGCACGACCAGATACGTAGCGTCACATTGCCGCGCGAGCAGCCCGGCCAGCGGGCAGAGGGTGGCGCCGGCGGCCACGACGGCATAGCGATAGTTGGCCCGCCATTCAGTGACCACGTCGTGCACCGCAACCGGGGCGATGGCGCGCCGCGCCGTCAGGTGCTCACCGAACGCCAGGAAGGACAGACGTGCGATGGTGGTGGCGACGACGAACCGGGCGGCCGGTATGTCGTCCTGGAGCGCCTCGACCAGCCCCTTCTCGGTCGCGGCCGCAAAACGCTGGCTCAGCACCCGGTCCGTCTCGTCGGCGTCGACCAGGATCACGCCGCTTGAGCAGTGCTGGGTCAGGTGTCGCGCCACGTACCCCGCCACGTCCGCCACATGGCTGCTCGAGCCGGCTCCGGCAAAGAGGATTGTCCCCCCCCGCTCCGGCGGAAACTGGCTGACGATCGTCTCCACCAGACGGTGGAATTGACGCACCAGGCGAGGCTCGTCGTGTTCCAACGCCAGACACATCTCATATGTCGTGCCGACCGACGGCGACTTGCCGGGAATGAAGTGGTCCGGCGGGGCCGGATGGGGCGCAGCCGACACATGTGCCGCCACGGATGGAGCGTGTACCACCTGATTCATCATCAACACCTCGCGGTCTGGTTTGCGAACATGTCAGGGCCCTGCCCGGAGCGGCCGGTCCAGAGCGGTGTCCTCCGGCTACCGACCGCGCAGCGACGCGAACAGCTGCCGGTAGGCGCGGCGGCGGGGCCGGTACGCTGCGATGGCCAGGGCATATTCCTCCGGAAGTTCCGGGGAATCGTCCACGACTTCCAGCAGATCGCGATCGTCTCCCGGCGGCGCGTCGTCGAGTGGCGCGGTGCATACAGGGGGCGACTCCACCATCGGCTCCGCCTCTTCCGGGAGCACCGGATCGAATTCGACGCTGTCGGCGTGCGACGCCGGCGCCGCGCCGCTGGCCGCGGCAACGGTCGACCCGCACGTGGCCGGCGCGGCGTCTTCGTCCGGCTCCGCAGGGAAACCGGCCCGGGCGCCGCTGAGCGTCTTCAGGGAGGCGAACGGGTCCACGATCACCTCTTCTTCCGCAAACCGTTCGGCAAACGGATTGTGGGCGTGGTGGAAGACCAGCTCGATTTCCGGGCCACGGCACAGCTGCGGACGGAACTGGCCGTCCGCGTCGTCGGGGGCCGGGTCCTCGTCGTCTGCCGCATCGTCGGGGAGCGGAGCCTGCATCGCGATGGGGATCGGCCCCTGCGGCCCGGCGGAGTCGGGTGCTGCGGCGACTGCCGGCAGCTCGGCAAGCTCCGCCTCGACTGGCAGCTCGCCGGCGTCCAATTCGCCGCAGGCGTCGTCGTCCAGTTGACCGAATTCCAGAATGTCGCTCGGCCGATTCTGCTCCGCGTCGTCGGAGGTCCAGGGCGTCGGCAGTTGCTGCAGGTCGGCCCAGGCCTCTTCCACACCGGCAGCCGTGACCGGGGTCCGGCGTCCGATGGCAGCAAGCAGCAGCACATGATCGCACACCTGGTTGACCAGACGCGGGATGCCGTCGGTCGCGCGATGCACGGCGTGCAGCGCGTCGGCGGTGAAGATGGTGTCGGGATTGCCCCCCACGGCCAGCAGCTGAGCGCGCACATAGCTGCACGTTTCATCGCGGCTCATCGACTGCAGGTAGCAGCGGGCGGCGACACGCTGGTTGAACGACTCCAGACGCGGCGATGCCAGCCGCTCCTCCAGGATCATGCTGGCCGCCAGTACCAGACGCACCCGCGGCTGCCCGTGCCGCACCAGATTGGTGATCATGCGGATTTCTTCCAGCAGACGCAGCGGCAGCATGTGGGCTTCGTCCACGATCAGCAGCATCCCGTGTGGACACGCGTCGCTCGGCTCCAACGCGTCGATCAGCGAGAGACGCAGCTCCCCCTCATCGCGGTCCCGATACGGCAGCTTCAGCTCGAACAGGATGTTCTGGAGGAGCGCACGGCGGGTGCAGAGCCGTGCACTGGCCAGCATCGCCACGCGAAACCGGTCACGTAACTGCTGGGCGATCACCTGGCACAACGTCGACTTGCCCGTGCCGGCCGGGCCCAGAATCAAAGCCGGACCTTCCGCCCGCTCCACACACCGCACCACCGTCTCCCGGGCGTGTTCCACTGCGCCGGCCGGGTAGTACCGCTCGGCCAACGGACTAGACAAGAACGGTCGGGCGGCCAACTGGAAGAACGACTCGTACATATCAGCCCCATCCTCTTGTTGTTCAGAACCACTGCTCCAATGCGTGCGCGACCGTCTCGGGAATCGCCACAAACGGATCCTCCCGCAACAGTTCAGACACCGCGCTCTGTTCCATCACCCCGCCCAGAAAGACCACCAGCATCAGTCCCAGCGTGACCTCGGCAGCCGTGACGACCCCGCGCACGACGCGACTGCGCCGCGCCAGCCGGCCCGTCGACCGCGGTGCCGGATCGAGCGACAACTGCCCGACCACGGGCAGCGCCAAGACCTGTTCGAGGTCGGTCACCGTGTTGATCCGCCGCAATCCGTGGAGTGTGCGCAGGGTCCACGCCATGGCGATGCCACACAGCACAGCCAGCCCGCCGAGCGCCCCCACGCGCCGCGCTGACGGCCGACCACCAATCCGTCCCTGAAGGGTGGGGGGGGTGATTAGCCAGCGCGGTTCGTGCGGGAGCTGACCGACCCCGGAGGCCGGTCGGGCCAACAGGTTGGCCAGCCGCTGCTCGGCTTGCTCGCGATTGCCGATGGCATCCTCGTACGCCTTGCGCAACTCCTGGAAGTCATCTGCATAGGCTTCCACAACGTTGGCCACGTGACTGGCTGGGGCGGCGGCCCCCCCCGGAGCTTCCACCGCGCCAAGGGCCTGCGTCGCGTCGGCGCCCAGATACTGGGGAGTCGCCGCTAATTGCGCCCGCACCATCTCCATCCGCTGCGACAGCTCGACGATCAGTGGGTGGTTGGGCGTGAGATGCGTGACGAGCGGCTGCAACTGCTCGGACATTTCGGCCAGCTGCGTCTGCAGCTGCTGCCACTGGGGATTCACGACCGGCGCCGACGTGGAGGCTGCGGCCGGGTAGGGTCCTGATCCCCTCTCGAGTGCCGTCTCGCGGCTGCCGCTGTTCTCGCCGGCGCCGGAGGCCTGGGCGAAGCACGTATCCATCAGATCTTCGACGTGGTATCGGGCCTTGCGCTCGTAGTGCCGCGACTGGTCCAGTCTCCAGCGTGCGTTGCGCAGCGCGCGGGCCGAACGAGTGCCGGAGTCGGTCGGCGAACTGGTGGCCAGCAGGCAGTCGCGCGTCAGGTGCTCGACCAGCGCCAGCGACCAGTTGGGATCGGGGCCGGCGAACGAGATCCGGATGCGATGATCGCTCGCGTCAAGTGCCTGCGCGTCGATGCTCAGCCGGCTCTGTGCGCTGCGAATACGCTCCTCACTCACCTCGACCGAGAGATCGGGCTCGGCCCTAGCCGCGCGGGCATCCGCGTACCGGATCGCGTCGGCCAGCGCTTGATGCAGCGCCGCAGAACGCTGGGCCCCCCACGGCTCGATCGCTCCGCAGTCCACCAGATCACGCGCGGGTGATCCAACCCTGCGCTGACCAATCTCCGATACGGCGACATACGCGTCGACCGGCACACGCCAGATGGTGAGACCGACAAAGAACACGGCCAACGAGACGACCGCCATCGCGTACAATTGACCGGGAATTCGGTGCGGAACCGCGGCACGTGACGCGCGGCTGCCGGGTTCAGATGTGCATGACATCGACATCGTGGGATTCGCTACGCTCGGTGAGCTCCGGCCGTGATCGGCCCCAGTACGACCGAAATGTGTGCGGGCTTGTTAAGCCTATGTATCAGCTGGCATTTATGACCCAGAGGTGGTCGACTTAGTACATCGACTCGCCGTACCGCACGGCGTGAGTCAAAATCTGCCGGTCGTAGCGGTTGTGCCGGAGAGCGTCCACGATCATCAGGACACTACCGACGCCCGGTGGGAAGACGAATTGGAAAGCAGCAGGCCGATGTTTCGGATCAAAATCTGTGGCATCACGACCGTACGAGACGCAGTGGCAGCGGCCAGCGCGGGGGCCGACGCCATCGGTCTGAACTTCTGTGCCCAAAGCCCCCGTTGCGTGGATCTTGAGATCGCTCGCCAGATCGTCGATGCCGTCCCGCCTCAGGTCGCAAAGGTGGGTGTCTTCGTCAACGAGTCGATCGAACGTCTGACGGCGGTCGCCGATGCACTGGCACTGGACTACCTCCAGCTGCACGGAGACGAACCGCTGAGTCACATCGGCGCACTGGCACCCCGCCGCGTCATCCGGGCATTTCGCCTGCGCGACGAGTTCAGCCCACTGACCGACTGGCTCGAGCAATGCCGAAGTCTCGGCCCACTGCCCGCTGCTGTGCTGGTCGACGCCTATGATCCCGGCAGCTATGGAGGAACAGGAAAACAGGTGAAGTGGAGCTGTGTGCGGACTTTGGCTGAAAAAGTAAAACTGGTGCCTCTGGTTCTTGCTGGCGGTTTACGCCCTGAAAACGTAGGGGAGGCAATCAGACAATCGCAGCTAAGGAGCGTAGATGTGGCAAGTGGCGTGGAGTTGGCGCCGGGTCAGAAGGATGGGGCGCGGATGCGGCAGTTTGTGGAGGCGGCGCGGCGGGCCTGGGGTGTTTGGGATCTGGTGTGACGTGGGGCCAGAAGCTGGAGTGCGGCTGGCAGCCGGGGTTGCACTACACTGCCCGTTGTCCAAAGCACGGTGGACGGCCTATGATACGGCGTTATATTGAGGAGCCGTTCGCGCGTGCGGGGGGCCGCAGATTCGCCCGGTCAGTCCGGGTGTGCTGGCTCGATCTGCGGGTTCTGCGCGGTGTGGGCCGCCTGGTGTACGAGTTGTTTTCGGCGAGGAGAATACAGTGGCGCACGTAGCATCGAAGAAACTGCCTTACAAGGTCAAGGACCTTTCGCTGGCCGATTGGGGACGGCGGGAGATGATGTTGGCCGAAAACGAGATGCCCGGCCTCATGGCGCTGCGTGAGAAGTACGGTTCCAGCAAACCGCTCCAGGGTGCGCGGGTTGCCGGTTGTCTGCACATGACGATCGAGACAGCCGTCCTGATTGAGACGCTGGCCCAGCTCGGCGCGGAGGTCCAGTGGAGCAGCTGCAATATCTTCTCGACGCAGGACCATGCGGCGGCGGCGATCGCGGCCAGCGGTGTCCCAGTCTACGCGTGGAAGGGCATGACGACGGACGATTTCGACTGGTGCATCGAGCAGACGCTGCATTTTCCGGACGGCAAGCCGCTCAACCTGATCGTGGACGATGGGGGGGACTTGACGGCCATGGTCCACTACAAGTTCCCCGAACTGCTGGCCGACATCCGCGGGCTGTCGGAAGAGACCACGACGGGGGTCAATCGTCTGTATCAGATGCACGAGCGTGGCGAGCTGAAGGTGCCGGCGATCAACGTGAACAACTCGGTGACCAAGAGCAAGTTCGACAATCTGTACGGCTGTCGCGAGTCGTTGGCGGACGGGCTGAAGCGGGCGACGGATGTGATGATTGCCGGCAAGGTGGCGGTGGTGTGCGGCTACGGCGACGTGGGCAAAGGCTGTGCGCACTCGCTCCAGCGCTACGGCGCTCGCGTGGTTGTCACCGAAATCGACCCCATCAACGCGCTGCAGGCGATGATGGAGGGCTTTCAGGTCACGACGCTCGAGGAAGTGGCGCCGATCGGGAACATCTTCGTGACGGCCACGGGCGACTGCAACGTGATCCAGGGGGAGCACATGGAGCGCATGCCCAACGACGCGATCGTCTGCAACATCGGCCATTTCGACCTGGAGATCGACGTCGCCTGGTTGATGTCCCGGGCGGACATCCGGCGGCAGGAGATCAAGCCGCAGGTTGATCGGTTCACCTTTCCCGACGGGCACTCGATCATCCTGCTGGCCGAAGGGCGACTCGTCAATCTGGGCTGCGCGTCGGGGCATCCGTCGTTCGTCATGTCGAGTTCCTTCACCAACCAGGTGCTGGCCCAGATTGCGTTGTGGACGCATCCTGAGCAGTATCCGGTCGGGGTGCACCTGCTGCCGAAACAGCTGGACGAAGAGGTGGCCCGGCTGCATCTGCAG
>DAISIS010000240.1:0-8344 GCA_036821925.1 Pirellulaceae bacterium | reverse complement strand
TGCTCAATATTCTCCGCGTCAATTCGCTGCCGGTGGTGGATCGGGCGGCGGTGGGGAAGACGGTCTTCTTGTCCAGCCATCAGATTACGGAGGTCGAGCGGGTGGCGGATCACGTGGCGATTCTCCACCAGGGCAAGATCGTGTTGGTGGCCCCGCTGGAGGAACTCAAGGCCAACGTGCACGAACTGACCGTCACCCTGCGTCTCGGCGGCCAGTTGCCGGCCGAGTTGCCGGGCGAGATTCTGCGTCAACAACGGCGTGCCCGCCAGTGGCAGCTGTTGATCAAGGGCGCGCCGGATCCGGCTGAGTACGTGCGCGGCCAGGCCGGCATTGAGCAGGTCGAATCGCGCATGCCATCGCTCGAAGAGATCTTCGTGGCCTATGTCGCACCGGAGCAACGCGACGGGACCTCCGTACCGGCCAAGGAGGAGGTGACGCCATGAACACAGCGATCCTGCGGCGACTGGCCTGGAAGGAATTCCGGATTCTGGGCGGCTTCGCTCTGGCCGTGATGGTGCTCTGCTGCGTCTGTCTGCTGATTATGGCCTGGCGCATGAAGACGACCGCCGACCCGGCCAGCTTGTTCTTTGTCGCGATGGGGATCACGGCCTGCTATGCACTGGGGTGCGGCGCGGTTGCGTTTGCCGGCGAGCGGGAGGCGCGTACGGACGATTTTCAGCGTGTGTTGCCGGTCTCTCCGCGTCAACTGCTGCTGGGCAAGCTCCTGCATGCGCTGACCAGCGCGCTGGTCCTCGGGTCGGTCGTGTGGGCCATTGCCTGGCTCGCCGCCCGTTGGCTCTGGAGGGGATACGCACCCGGGACCTCCGCAGCGATGGCGGGTCTCTTGCCGGCGGTCTTGGGCGGTTTGACCACCGTCCAGATGCTGGCGTGGGGGATCCTCTTTTCGTTGTATTCCTCGTCCCCCCTGCGCGTGGTGATTCTGGCGTTCCTGGCCAACACGCTGGTTTCATATCCGATCGCCTTGCTCTGCAGTGACGTTCCCGAGTATTACCGCACGATCCTCTACTTCCCATCGTTCTTCGGCGACCTGCCGACGGTGATCCCGCGGCTGATCGTGGTGGCCATCGTGCTGGGATTGGATTTCCGCCTGGTGCGCCGCTGGTGTCGCGAATCGCCAAGTGCGGTTGCGGATGCAACGGGTCCGACGATGGCAACAGTCACTGCGTCGGCCGGTGGGTGGAACCGTTGGAATGCCGATCCACAATGGCGGCGACTGACGTGGCAGGCTTGGCGAACTGGCAAGTCGCTGCTATGGCCCATCACGTTGACCTATCTGTTCCTGGTGGCGGCCGTCCTGACCCTGAACATGCCATCCGGCTACCAGGCCGGGACGCTCCTTGCGCCCCTGG
Source organism: Pirellulaceae bacterium (assembly GCA_036821925.1). GTDB lineage: Bacteria > Planctomycetota > Planctomycetia > Pirellulales > Pirellulaceae > JAAYDI01. The sequence continues at coordinate 6,974 of DAISIS010000240.1, read as the reverse complement.
TGGTCGTGGGCGGTTTGCTGGGGACGCTTGTGTTTCATCACGATCAGCGCCGCCGGCAGTTCCGGTTCCTCGCGGAACACGGCGTGTCGCCACGTCGACTCTGGTGGGCGCGCCAATCCTCGTGGCTGCCAGCTCTGCTGGTGTGCTGCCTCGTATTGCCGTTGCTGGAATTCATCTGCTTCCATACGTGGGTTGTGCCGAGTTTTCCAGGACCGCGCGAGCAACTCGAATTCCCCGACCTCGTGGGTGCAATTCTCGGACTGACGCTGCTCAGTTACTGCACCGGCCAACTGCTGTCACTGTGGGTGCGCAGCGCTGTGATACGCGTGGCTCTGACAGCCCTCGCCGCCATTCTGCTCGGGATCTGGGCGGCCTTGATGGCGGCGTTTCGCATTCCGTTGGTCTGGTCGGTCGCGCCTATCCCGCTGGTGCTGTGGTGGGCCAGCCGGGTCACGCTGCGCGACTGGATGTTGGAGCGATCCGGTTTCGCCGTGAGTCTGAAGAAAACACTGGTTCTCGTCATGCCTGCCTTGGCGATCGCGGCCGGCGCCATCGCGTATCGCTGGACCGAGATCCCCGCCACCGAACCAGTCTTCACATCGCCGCCCCTGACCGCGGCCGAACGTGAAGCGGCCACGAGAAAGGGCGTCGCGTACCTCCGGGCCATGGCGTCGTTCGACCCATGGTGGCATGATCTTCCCGCAAGCCCCGAGTGGGAAGACCACAATCCGAAGGATAGCCTGGATCCAACAGAATTCGCCCTCGGTTGGCTTTCCACCGAGCAGATCCAGTGGTTGGACCAGCACCGCGAAGTCATCGAGCGGGTGCTGGACGTGCCCCCCGGCGATTATATTCTCCCGCCGATTGATGAGTACCGGGCAGAGCTTGCTGCGGATGAAAGGGTCCCAAAATCGTCAGGATTCGGGGGCAAACCCAGTGTGGACGAGTTCTATGCCGTGAAGGTAATCAGACTGCCACACGTGCTCGTCACATCCGCGCAGCAGTGCCAGCGCGCGGGAGACCTCGATGGGGCGCTCGATCGTTATATCGCAGCGCTGCGGTTCATGCGCGGCCCGCGTGACCTCACAAGTGCCACAGGTCAGTTTCTTTGGGGGTACGAGAGAATCACGCTGCATCACCTGCGCTACTGGGCGAGTGAACCGCAGCAGACGCCCGAACGAATCCGCCGCGCTGTCCACGACCTGGAACAGATCCCGATCCAGGACGCGATTCCGGATCTTGAGCGATCATTGCAGCCTAACTATCTCCTGGCCCGGCGATGCATTGCCGGCGACGAAGCGGCATTGCGCCAAGGCCAGGATGCGTGGGGTCTTCTGGCGGATGCTGACTCTGCGTACTACAGATGGTGTTTCCGGTTTCTGCCTTGGGAGCGGCAACGTGCATTGCGGTTGGAGGCCGCATCCGCTGCGCGGGCACTGACAACGATCCACCAGCTTCGACGGGCTCTGGCACAGCATGCACCAGTGCAACTCCGCTCCGGCAGGGATGAGGAAAAGGAATGGATGCACTGGTTCGCCACTACCATCAGCCCGGCGCGTTTGTGGCCGGACAATTGGTCCCGGGAAGCGGTGTGTCTGGGGGAGTTTATTTCGATCCAGCGAGCAACTTTGATCGTGCTCGCCCTGCAAGGCTGGCGACTCGAGCATGGCACATTGCCCAGGACGCTGGACGAACTGTCGCCCGCCTGGTTTGCGCACATTCCCGTCGACCCCTGGACAGGTACGCCGTTTGAGTATTATCCGGACGGCCTGCGTGAGCAGACTGCGTGGCGCGACGACATGTGGTATTGGGGCACATTCACACTGCCGCCACAGCGACCGTTGCTGAAAGCCCAGAAGACAGGACCCTACTACGCTGAGTCTCAACGCACAAGTCCGGACTCGGTGCCCCACCGGCGGATCTTCCCGATCCCGATCTCCGAAGACAAGTAGCGGGCGGGCAGAGCGTTGCTCTCATGCGTCCCGTCTCCTGCGCCCAGGAGAACGGAATGACCGGAAGTGACGGGGTGTGCTACTGCAGGTGTTCGGCCACCAACTGCGTCACCCACTGCTTCATCGGCTGTACCGCGGCCGCGACCTCGGGGGAGAGTTGACAGTTCGCGTATTCGAAAGTGACCGCCCGCGTCGACAGCAAGACGGCCTGTGGCACCCGGCCGTAGAGACCGCGCGTCCAGGCCAGCAATCCCGGCGCGTCGACCGAATGCGCCATGTGACCGGCACTCGCATCGTCGGGCTCAAGATCGCGCCGCACGACGTGCCCGACTTCGCCGTCGGTCGACGCGTCGAGAAACACAACCAGCGTGGCATCCCGCAGCACTTCGGCCAGTTCCGCCGTCAGGATGTGGCGGCTGAGCACTTCGACCTGCGGCGACGTGAACTCTTCGGCAAGTTGACCAGCCACCATCGGCCCCACTGCATCGTCGCCGCGGATTGGGCTGCCGAAACCGATGACGACGACTTTGGCGGCGGCAATGACGGATGACGAAATACCCAAGCACGAAGGAATGACGGATGACGAAATACCCAAGCACGAGGGAAGGACGAAGGACGAAGGACGAGAGGTTTGCAGGGAGTTGTCAGCTGGCACCGACTCAGAAGATGTCGTCTGACGGTGCCTGGCCGCGCCCCTTTCCACATTCGTCATTGACTCATTCCTTCGTGCTTGGGTATCTCGTCATTGCGTCATTCCCACCCCGTCTCGCGCCACGGCATCCACCACCCGGCCCTGGGCGTCGCGCAGCTCGATCTCCAGCGGCATCTGGCCCCAGGCGTGGGAGGCGCAGCTCAGGCAGGGGTCGTAGCAGCGGATCAGGGCCTCGACGCGGTTGAGCATCCCTTCCTGCAGCTTCCGGGCCTTGACGTATTTCTGCGCCACCTGCTTGATGCCCTTGTTCATCGCCAGGTTGTTGTGACCGGTGGCGATCACCAGGTTCATCCAGGTCATCAATCCGTCGTCGTTGATCCGGTAGTGATGGATGAGCGTACCGCGCGGCGCTTCGGCGATCCCGACCCCGTCGAGCGTGTTGCTGCGGGCCCGCGCGCGGACGAACGTATTGAGGATGGAGGGGTCGTTGAGCAGCCGATCGATGCTTTCGAGGGCGAAGATGATTTCGACCAGCCGGGCATAGTGATAGTGGAAACTGCTGGCCACCGGCTTGGATTCCTGCAGCGTGCGGAACTCGGCCAGCGCCACGTCGGCGAACGGCGTGCCGCAGCTGTCGCAGTTATTGAGTCGGGCCAGGGGTCCCACCCGGTACATGCCATTGGGATAGCCGCGCGGTTTGTAGTAGGGGAACTTCATGTACGAGAACGGCTCGACCGCCTCGCCGATAATCGACTCATACTCGCTCGACGGCACCATGTCCTCCACGATCCGCCCGCTGGAGTCCTTGATGCGGAGGAGCCCGTCGTAGTGTTCCAGGCGTCCCTGGGGCGACACCAGGCTGAGGAACATGGTGGGGAAGTTCCCGAAGTGTTTCGCCTCGTCCTTGAATTTGGGGACCACATCGTCCTTGTAGAACTCGTACGTACGTTTGGCGATGTCGAGCCCTTCGTCGACCAGGACGAGCATGCGTTTGCGTTTTTCTTCGGTCAGCGGCTCGCTCACCCCTCCCGGCACGACCCAGGTGGGATGGACTTTCTTGCCGCCGAGCATTTCGATGATTGTCTGGCCGATCTGCCGGAGCCGGATCCCTTCGCGGGCCAGCTGCGGGTAGCGGAACATGACGCCGAAGATGTTGCGTTCGGCCGGCGCGCAGTCCCAGCCGAGCAGCAGGTCGGGGGACGACAGGTGGAAGAACGACAGCGCGTGCGACTGGGTGATCTGGGCCAGATTCATGATCCGCCGCAGTTCCATGGCCACTTCCGGGATCCGCACGCACAGCAGCGCATCGCAGGCCTTGGAGGAGGCCAGCAGGTGGCTGACCGGACAGATGCCGCAGGTGCGCGCGGTCAGCGCCGGCATCTCGCGATACGGCCGCCCTTCACAGAACTTCTCGAAGCCGCGGAACTGGGTCAGGTGGAACTTGGCGTCGTCCACCTTGCCCGCGTCGTCCAGTTCGATCGTGATCCGCGCGTGACCTTCGATCCGTGTCACCGGTTCGATTGCTATCGTCTGACTCACGGCAGGTAGTCCTCACATCACCCCGGGCCGGCGGGTCGCCGCGTGCTCCGCGCCAGCACGGTGCTGGGGGGAGCCCGCCACAACGCGGCGTGCCCGGCAGGGGCTTATTTTCCGAAACGCGTAAGGGTCATCGGGTCGGGTGTGCGCCCTTCGATCAGTTCACTCAATACATGCCAGATGGCGTCGGCCGGCGGAGGGCATCCTTGGACGAACAAGTCCACCTGGACGACCCCGTGGACCGGCTGGACGGTGGGCAGCAGCCGCGGCACGCCGGCGCTGGGGATCTGCGGGTTCTTCTGGACGTTTTCGTGGTAGGCGCGGTGCAGCACCGCGTCCAACGGGAAGAAGTTCCGCATGCCCGGGATGTTGCCGCACACAGCGCAGTCGCCCAGCGAGATCAGGTACTTGCAGTGCCGGCGGAACTCCTGCGCCTTCTTCAGGTCCTCCTCGCTGCTGACCGACCCCTCCAGGATGCCGACGTCGACCGACTCTGGGAGTTCCTTGGTGTCGACCAGCGGGGAGTAGATGATGTCGACCTTCTGGGCCAGCGTGAACAGGCGTTCGTCGATGTCGAGGAACGACATGTGGCAGCCGGAGCAGCCGTCGAGCCACGCGGTGGCGACCGTAATGCGTTGCGTGTGCGTCATTCCCACTCAGCCTCCCTCATGCGTGACAAGTAGGGGAGGAAACCGCGGTCTTTTTCCATCTCCCCGACCGACGTGCCGTGCCGGACCAGCGCCCCGGTGGGACACACCTGGACGCACTTGCCGCACCCCGTGCACGACTTGCTCTCGCCCCACGGCTTGGCCAGATCGGTGATCACCTGGCAGTTGATGCCGCGCCCCATCATGTCCCACGTGTGGGCCCCCTCGATTTCGTCGCAGACCCGCACGCACCGCGTGCAGAGCACGCAGCGGTTGTGGTCCAGGCGGAACCAGTCATGGGAGGCGTCGACGTGGTACACCGCGGTCCGGTACGGCACCCGCACATGATCGACACCGCACTCCTGGGCCAGATTCTGCAGCTCGCAGCGACCGTTGGACACACACACCGCGCACACGTGGTTGCGCTCTGCGAAGAGCAGTTCGACAATCATCCGCCGATAGCGCCGCAGCCGGTCGGTGTCGGTCAGCACCTCCATCCCCTCCTCCACGCGGGTGGAGCAGGCGGCCAGCAGGCGGCTGTCGCCTTTGAGTTCAATCAGGCACAGGCGGCAGGCGCCCCAGACGCTGAGCCCTTCCACGTAGCACAGTGAGGGGATGCGAATGCCGTTCTCCCGCGCCACCTGCAGGATCGTCTCGTCGGACCGCGCGCTGACATCGCGGTCGTTGATCTTGAACGTCACCACGCGCACTTGCGAGGGTGTAGCAGGTTTCATCATGAGGCAGTCTCCCGGGGCTCGGCCGGCGGCGTGGCCGATCGTTCGCTCGCCGGCGGTCCCCCGTCCGGCAGCGCGTGTTCCTGCAGTTTCGCCACGTACTCCTTGCGGAAATGCCGCAGCGTGCTGAGCACCGGGTTGGGGGCCGTCTGCCCCAGCCCGCACAGGCTCATCGCCCGCACCACTTCGCACAGTTCTTCCAGCAGCACCAGGTCTTTGACCGAGCCGCGTCCTTGCGCAATCTTGTCCAGCAGCGCGTGCATCTGATGCGTGCCGGCGCGGCAGGGCACGCACTTGCCGCACGACTCGTCCATGCAGAATTCCATGAAGTACTGGGCCACGTCGACCATGGATGACGTCTGATCCATGACGATCATGCCCCCCGAACCCATGATCGAGCCGGCCTGCCGCAACGTGTCATAGTCGACCGGCAGGTCCAGGAACTCTTCCGGCAGGCAGCCCCCGGAGGGCCCCCCTGTCTGCACCGCCTTGAACTGGCTCCCCTCCGGCACCCCGCCGCCGATCGTGAACACGATGTCGCGCAGCGTGATACCCATCGGGACTTCGATCAGCCCGGTGTTGCGGATGCGGCCGGCCAGCGCAAAGACCTTCGTGCCTTTGGATTTCTCGGTGCCGATGGAGGCGAACCAGGCGCCGCCGCGGCGGATGATGGGGGGGACGTTCGCAAACGTCTCGACATTGTTAATCAGCGTCGGATAGCCCCACAGGCCCGACTGGGCCGGATAGGGGGGGCGTGGACGCGGCTGACCCCGCTTGCCTTCGATCGAAGCCATCAGGGCGGTCTCTTCCCCGCAGACAAAGGCACCGGCGCCGAGCCGGATTTCGATGTCGAAGCTGAAACGCGTCTCGCAGATGTTCTGCCCGAGGAAGCCCTGATTCGTCGCATCCCGGATGGCTCGCGTCAGCCGCTCGACAGCCAGCGGATACTCGGCCCGCACGTAGATGAAGCCGTGGGTTGCCCCCACCGCATAGCCGGCCAGCACCATGCCTTCGATCACCCGGTGCGGGTCCGACTCCAGCACCGCCCGGTCCATGAACGCGCCCGGGTCCCCTTCGTCGCCATTGCAGACGACGAATTTGTCGCCTCCCGGCATCTTGGAGACCGTCGACCACTTGAGCCCTGCCGGATAGCCGCCGCCGCCACGCCCCCGCAAGCCGCTGACATCTACCTCCCGCAGCACTTCGGCCGGCGTCATTTCGGTCAGCGCATGAACCAGCGCCCGGTAGCCGTCGGCCGCGATGTACTCCTTGATCTGCTCCGGATCGATCACGCCGGAGTTCTCCAACACGATCTTGTGCTGGCTGGTGAAGAACGGCATGTCGGACGGACATCGCAGCCGCTCGACCGGTGCCCCCCCCAGACTGTCAACCACGGCCTGCGCGTCGGCCTCCGTCACCTGCTGGTACATCACGGGCGTCTGGCCGCGCGAGG
>DAISIS010000239.1:0-8360 GCA_036821925.1 Pirellulaceae bacterium | reverse complement strand
GGATGACGGTTTGATGGAGAAGGCGCGCGATCTGCAGACGTTCACGGTCCTCCGCAAGCCGGTCCGTTTTGCAGAGCTGACGGACGCCGTTCGCCAGGCGCTGCGCGAGACCTACGGCTGGAACCTCGACGACGACCCGGACGCCGGCGAGCCCTAGAGCAGAACACCTGTCGGAGTTGCCCGTATGTCGGATCAGGACGCCTCGTCGTTGCCGCCGCCGGACCGCCCGCCGCGTGCGGCGCCGCCGGCCGACGAGCCGCTGCGACCGGCCGCTGATGCGCCCGAGCCCGCGGGAGTACCGCCGTGGGGCGGCGCGGGGCCGGACGATGCATCGATTGTGGTGGCCGAACTGGTAGAGGAGCCGTGCCCGCTGTGGCCCACGTTCCTGACCGCTGTCCTGGCCATTGGCGGCGCCTTGCTGGTGTCCGGGGTCGTGATGGTGATGGCGGCGTTCTGGGCACGTGGGCCGGTGCTCTTCCAGCATCCTGACGCGTTCAACGCATGGTTGAAGGAGTTCGTGGCGACACAGGGGGGACTGATCCTGCTGGTCCTGCCCGGCCAACTCACTTTCTGTGCCGTGGCGCTGGTGGCGGCCAGTCTGTCGCGCGAGAAGGCGGTGGATCGGCTGGGCCTGCGGCGCGGCAATTTCCCGCCCTGGACCTGGCCCCTGTTCCTGTTGGGCACGCCCGTCCTGGTCATCGCCGTGGGGCACCTGCTGTCGTACGTCGTCCGCGAGCCGAGCGAGCAGCTCAAAATGCTCGAGGACCTCTTCGCGACGCACGCTGCCGGGTCGCTGGTCACCCTGCTGCTGCTGATCAGTCTCCTGCCGGGCGTGGTGGAGGAGCTGCTGTTTCGCGGGTTCATGCAGCGGCGTCTGCTTGGACGCCTGCGGCCGGTGGCCGCCATCGGCATCACGACGGCCTTTTTCGCCGCTGCGCACATGGATCCGACCCACGCCATCGGCGTCGCGCCGCTCGGGATCTGGCTGGGCGTGGTGGCGTGGCGCGCCGACTCGATCTGGCCCGCCGTGTTCGGCCACGTGGGCAACAACGCGTTTGCGATCCTGATGTCGGTGACGATGGGCGAGCAGCCTGATCTCGAACAGCTCTCGCCGGCCGTCGCCACGTCGACGGGGCTGGCGCTGTTGGTGTCGTGCCTGTCGTTCGCCGGCTGCCTGGTGCTGTTGTCCCGCCGCCGCGCCGGGCCGCGGCCGTCGGTTTCTGTGCGCCCCATTGCCTGAGCCGCCGCGCGGCGGGTCCGGCGGCCCCTGGCGGCCGCCGGTCAGCGCGAGCCGACGAGCTGCGCTTCCTTCTTCTCGGCGACAATCGCCTCCTGCAGCGATGCCGGCACGCGGCGATAGCGGGCCAATTCCATGGTGAAGGTGCCCTGCCCCTGCGTCATGCTGCGCAAGTCGGTGGCGTAGCCGAACGTCTCGGCCAGCGGTACTTCCGCCACGATCTGCACCGCGCCTTCCCGCATCTCGGTCGCCAGGATCATCCCGCGGCGGCTGATGACGTCCCCTACGATCGCGCCTTGATAGCTTTCGGGCGCTTCAATATCGAGCTTCATGACGGGTTCGAGCAGCACCGGTCGCGTCTTGGCAAACGTCTCCCGGAAGCAGCCCTGTGCGCAGATCTGGAAGGCCTTGTCGCTGCTGTCGACTTCGTGGTACGAGCCGTCCGCGAGCACCGTCTTCAGGCCGACCACGGGGAACTCGGCTAGCGGCCCCTTGGCCAGGCAATCGCGGAAGCCGCGCTCGATCGAGGGAATGTACTGCTTGGGAATGCGGCCGCCCACCACATGCTCTTCGAACACGAAATCGGCTTCCCGCTCGTCCCCCAGCGGCTCGAAACAGCCGACGATGTGCGCGTACTGCCCGGACCCGCCCGTCTGCTTGCGGTGCTTGTAGTTGAACTCCGCAGCCTGTGTGGGCGACTCCCGATAGCTGACCTTCGGCGCACCGACTTCCACCAGGACTTTGTACTCGCGGCGGATCCGTTCGACGTAGATCTCCAGGTGCAGCTCGCCCATGCCGGCAATCAGAATCTCGTTCGTCTCCTTGTCCGACTGCACGCGGAACGTCGGGTCCTCCTTGCGGAAGCGGGCCAGCGCTTTGCCCAGCCGATCGGCGTCGCCGCGGTTGACCGGGCTGATGGCGACCTGGATCACCGGTTCGGGAACGAACATGCTCTCCAGCGAACAGTAGCGGGGCTGCCTGGCGTACGTGTCACCGCTGGCGCAGTCGATACCCATGACCGCCACGATGTCACCCGCTTCAGCCTGGTCGATCTCTTCCCGCTTGTCGGCGTGCATCCGCACGATGCGGCTGAAGCGATCGCGTTTGCCGGTCCGCTGGTTGAAGTACATCTGCCCCTTCTCGATCCGCCCCTGGTAGATGCGGACAAACGTCAGCTGCCCGTAGGGATCGTCCACGATCTTGAAGGCCATTCCGACAAACGGCGCCTCCGGGTCGGGCGCCAGGGGCAACGTCTGCTGGGGATCGTCCACCTGGTGCGCCGAGATGTCGCGCTCCAGCGGTGAAGGCAGGTACCGCGTGATGGCGTCCAGCAGCGGCTGCACTCCCTTGTTCCGGTAGGCCGTTCCCAGAAACACGGGGGTCACATCCTGCTGCTGCACGACCGAACGCGTGACGGTGTGGATCAGTTCCGGCGGCACTTCCTCCTCGGACAGCAACCGCTCCATCAACTCGTCGCTGTACATCGCCAGGGCTTCCAGCATCTGGGCGCGGGCTGCCTGCGCCGCATCGAGCAACTCCGCCGGCACCGGCCGCCGCCGGACCACTTCGCCGTTGTCCCCTTCGAAATACAACGCTTCCATCGTCACCAGATCGATGAGCCCCTGGAAGGTCTCACCCGCGCCGATGGGGTACTGCATCAGAATCGCGTCGTCTCCCAGCTTGTCGCGAATCTCCTGGCAGACCCGCAACGCATTGGCGCCGATCCGGTCCATCTTGTTGATGAAGGCCAGTCGGGGGACGTGATAGCGTTTCATCTGCCGGTCCACGGTCAGCGATTGGGACTGCACGCCGCCCACCGCGCACAGCACGAGGACCGCGCCGTCGAGCACGCGCAGACTCCGTTCCACCTCGACCGTGAAATCCACGTGCCCCGGCGTGTCGATCAGATTGATGTGGTGTCCCACCCACGCGACGCTGGTCGCCGCGCTGGTGATCGTGATGCCCCGTTCGCGCTCCAGGTCCATGTGATCCATCGTGGCGCCGGCACCGTCCCCTTTGACTTCCTCCATCTTGTGGATGCGGCCGGTGTAGTAGAGGATCCGCTCGCTGAGCGTCGTCTTGCCCGAGTCAATATGGGCGGAGATACCAATATTTCTGACCAGTTCCAGTTTCATCGAACACCTGTCGGGACGCGCTATTCGGGCTCGGATATAGTGTCCCGGTGGACTACCCGTGCCTGGAGTTATACAGATTCCGCTGCGGAGCAGGAACTGTTGCGCACGTGGAGAGAATCCGGCCAGCCACCGCCATCCACACGTCACCCGGGGGCCACCCCCGCGCGTCGGCCAGCTGCCGCGACGACTGCCCCTCCCGGACAACCGTCATGCGCACCACGCCTGCTATCTTACTAGAAAATCACCGCCCGGAAAGGGCGGAATTTCGCGGAGTTCGCGAGTGACAGCAAAATCGATCGACCTATGATGGAACGAGCTGTGTGGTGTGTTGTGAACGGGGTATGTCCATGTCATCGCCAGAACTGCCCGCGTCGGAATCAGCTGTGGAAGAGCGGCCCGCCCTTAGCCGGCCCCAATGGCTTGCCCGCCACCGCTGGTTGCCCTTCGTGCTGCCGTTTGCTGTGTATTTGTTCACCGGCGCTCTGGGGGCCGATCGGCCGCCTGCCGCAGCGTCAGACGCCGGCCGGGCAGAGGCGGTGCGCGCTGATCAGTCGGGCGGATCGGCAGCCGAAGATGTGTCGCCGGACAGGCCCGCCCCGTCCCGCGGCTACGCGTGGGCCTACGCGTTCCAGTTCGCCGCCACGCTCCTCGCCGTACTGCTCGTGGCGCCGGTCTATCGCCGCGTGCCGTGGCGGGTGAGCGGCTGGTCGATCGTGGTGGGGGTGGTCGGTGTCGTGGCCTGGATTGTGATCTGCAGGGCGGAGTTGGAGACCCGGCTCTTGACCGTGCTCGGACTTGCCGATTGGGCCGGTTATGCCGCGCGGCCGGCCTTTGACCCGCTGACTGCGTTCTCCGGTCGCCCGCTGGAACTCGCCGCGTTTCTCACGGTCCGGTTTGCGGGGTTGGCGCTGCTGGTGCCGGTGATCGAAGAGTTTTTCGTGCGCGGGTTCCTGATGCGGTTCTTCGAGCGGGCGGAGTGGTGGACGATCCCGCTGGGACAGGTGACGTGGACCGCGGCGGTCGTGGCGACCGTGTACGGTGTGTTAGCGCATCCGGCCGAGATGATCGCGGCGGCCGTCTGGTTCTCGCTCATCACGCTGCTCTATGCGCGCACTCGCAACCTGTGGGACTGTGTCGTCGCGCACGCGATCACCAACGCACTGCTGGGGATCTATATCCTGGTCTCGCGCGACTGGACACTCTGGTAAGGGAGCGTGCGGGGTGCGAGGCGCCCGCCCCGACGCGGGTGACGGGGGCCGGGTGCCGACCCGGCCTCGCGGGCAGGAGCCGCTCCCCCGCCGCAGTCAGCGGTTGGCGGTGGCGCGATCGGCCACGCGTTTGTCGGCTGCGTCGACGCTCTGACGAAAAGGTTTCCCGCTCTGATACAGCGCGAGGCGGTGGTGCAGCGGCTGAGCGTTCTCGGCCGGCGCGAGCTGGATGGCGCGGCGAATCACGTTCTGGGCCTTGTCGAACTGGCCGCTGTTGGCGAAGGCGGCTGCCAGTGTATCCAGATAGATGTAGTCCTGGACGCCATCCAGATCCACCGCCTTGTGCGCTGCGCGGAGCGCCAGCTGCGGGTGGCGGAACTGCTCGTCCGGGCAGGTGGACATCAACCAGGCCACACTCTGGAATGCCCGCCCGAAACGGCTGTCCAGATTCACGGCCTGCCGGTAATCGTTGGCCGCCTGTTCCCAGTGCCCGAGACTGCGGTAGGCGTCGCCCCGGTTCGTGATGCGCTGGGGGTTGCCGGGATCGAGTTCCACAGCCCGGTTGTAGTCTTCCAGCGCCTTGTCAAACTGCCGCAACTGGGAGTAGGCGTGGCCGCGGCTGGTGAAGAACCCGGCATCCTGCGGTTGCCGGCGGATGGCTTCATCATAGTCCGCGATGGCTTGGGCGTACGCCCCCATCTCGTAGTGGATCTCACCGCGATTGAACCACGCGCTTTCGTACTCCGGACGCAGCTCGATCGTCTTCGTGAAGTCGCTCAGCGCGCGGGTGAAATCGCCGGCCAGCGCATGGCACACGCCGCGGTGGTGGTAGGATTTCCAGCGTTGCGGATCGAGTTTCACGGCCGCATCGAAATCCTCCATGGCCTTGCCGTCCAGCTGCCGGCCCATGGCCGACTGGCCGGCGGCGTTTGCTTCGGCGGCTTGTTTCACGTACGCTTCGCCGCGCCGATGCAGGGCCCAGGCCTCCAGACTGGTCAGATACCGGATCAGCTGCGGGTCCGTCACCCGGCCACGCAACGCATCGACCTCCGCTACGACGCGATTGAGCTGCTCAAAGCTCTGCGCGGTCGTAGCCTGCTGGTAGAGCGTGCGGCTCAGCGCGGTGAGGTCCTCCGCCGCTTCCTCGGCTGGCAGGTGGAACGCCGCTGCCAGCAGGAGGAGCCCGCCCAAACCCGCCGCACGCCGCGGCTGCCGTCGAGACATCGTTGCCACCATGATTCGAGCCTCCGCAGAACCTGTAAGCCGGCACATGATATCCACTCTGCCCTTTCGCTCCAAGACAGATCGGCGCCACCCCAGCCTGCCATCCGGCACGGCTTGATCCGGCACGGAGCCTATGCCATGCTCGGTGTGGATCTGGACGGCGCCCCGTGTGCGGGCCCGGCTGCAGGCGATTGGCCAGCCGCAGGGTGCGGGATCGTGGGCGGGCGGTCAGAGTCTTGCGCCCAGCAAGACCAGGCAGGGCCAGGCCAGATAAGACACGACAGGATAAGACACGACAAGACAAGATATGTCGGCATGTTCGACCGTCGCCACAGAACAATACGCCACAGAACAATACGACACAGGACAGTACGACACAGGACAGTACGCCGCAGCGGCTGCAGCCTGCTGGCGCTGACCACACTGGTCACGTGCGTGCTGCTGGTCTGCAACCGCACTGTGGCCGCCGCGGTCTATCGCCTGGCGGTTCCGGCGGCGATTGATGATCCGCGTCTGCGGACCGTGCTGCTGATGCTGGCCATGGTCGGCCTGCTGCTTCCCGAATGGTGGCTGCTGGACGCGCTGGCCGGCCGGCTGCGGGCGTTGTACCATCGGCTGCAGACCGCCCGGCACGCAGCCGATTCGTGATGTCAGCGCTGGAGATCCGACACGCGCCCCTGCGCTCCGCCGCTTCGATTGTCCAACACCGGGACCGGCAGCGATGCCAGCTTGGGCGCGGCAATGTAGATGTCGTGCGAGCCGAGCGCGAAGTGGTTTCCGGACTCGTCTTCCAGGAACACCCGGACGTGGCACTCACCACGGGCTTCGGGCGGGATTCTCAGCGCCGTCAGGAACGTGCCCCCGGCGACCGCCACCTCGCGTTCTGACCAGCGGCGATCGTTGGCCGTGCGGTACACGGCATCGTATGCAGCCTGGGCCGCCGCCGACTGATCGTAACGGTGCCGGACCGGAGGGTCGGTGCGCAGCCGGTCGCGGCGGCACACCAGTTCCACGCGGCAGCGCCCGCGAACCGGACTGTCGCCGCGGATCTCCAGGTGGGTGCCTGCTACGGCCTTGTCGGGCAGCTCCAATTGCACGCGCTGCGGATGCGGCAGACGCAGCAGCGGGTCGCCCAGCAGATTGAATAGCAGCAGGTGCTCCAGGCGTTCGTCTCGCAACAGCTGGGGGCTGGGACTGATGGCTTTGGCCAGCAGGTCCAGCAGCTTGCGGTCGGCGCGGTCCGAGGCCTCGTGCATCGTCTGCCGCTTGGCGTGCAGGATCACCTCGCCGAGTGTCTCACGCCGCTGCTGGAAATACTCGTCCATGAGCCCCGTGCCCAGCACGGCCATGCCATAGGGCATGGTCACACGCGATCCGGCCAGGACGGCCACCGGCCCCCCCGCCGCTCTGAGCATCTGCTCGGCCAGGCAATCGTGGGGCAGGTCGTACGCGCCGGTATAGCAGGCCAGGAAGATCGAAATCGGGGTGCCACGGCCGTTGTGCAGCTGCGCCATGTCGGCCGTGCTGAGGATATGGTGGCTGCTGCCCGGCACGCGGACCCGATCGAGCTGGTACGGGTAACCATGCCCGATGTATACCCAGAACAGGCAGCCTTCATTGAACCGATTGACCGTGGCGGCGTGGAACTGCACCGGGCTCGGGCAGAACGGACTCCGCCAGTTGGCATAGGTCATCGAGGTTTCGTAATCGGCCGGGATTCCCTCCGTGAGGTACTTCTTGGTCGCCATCTCCACGATCGGATCGATCAGCGGCCCCAGTCCGCCAATCCCGGCGACGAAGTTGATCCGCTGGCACCAGGGCCCGGGCGGCTGCGCGGTTTCATAGGCCAGGATCTTCCCCACCATGACCGTCAAGTCCTGGAGATTGTCGGCCGGCAGCCGGCCAATCGCCACATCCGGAACGCCGTCATCGTCCAGGTCCGCGTACCAGTTGTCGGTCGCGATCTGTGGCGGCGACTTCCACCGCACGTTGACTTTCGCTGTCGCCAGGAACGTCGGCACACATCGGGCGCGGAGACGCGGGTCGAAGGCAGCGGTCGGTTCGGCATCGCCAACCAGCAGGATGAACTTCAGCTGGCCGCCGCGCGCCTGCTCGCGAATGTCCGCCCGAATCTGCTCGGCACTGAGCGTGCCCGGGACGAACGCGAACCGGTGCCCTTGGGCCGCCCGATGGGCCAGCCACGGCCGCAACGCCTCCAGGTCGACGGGCGGACAGACCACCACCGTGTCTGGACCGTCAGACAGTGTGGCGCTGATCGCCAGTACGAGAGCGGTGAGCATCATAAGCGCAGCGACTGTCGGCTTCGAATCAAGAGGACGTGCCAGTGGAAGCCGCGCGCGACCGGCAGCTTTCCTGGCCGGGCCATCGCCATGCGGCCTCAGAAACAGGTCGCGGAGTGTACCGTCAATGAGCCACCGCGGGCAAGGTGAAAATGGGTGGCCCCGGCGATATGGCAGCTAGAAGAGAAACGGGCCGCCTGCGCAGAGCGGGTGAAGGGAATCGAACCCTCGTGTCAAGCTTGGGAAGCTTGTGTTC